>NZ_JBJDRL010000023.1:0-63835 GCF_044987475.1 Microbacterium sp. ZW CA_36 | reverse complement strand
AGTCTGGGCCGTGTCTCAGTCCCAGTGTGGCCGGTCACCCTCTCAGGCCGGCTACCCGTCGACGCCTTGGTGAGCCATTACCTCACCAACAAGCTGATAGGCCGCGAGCCCATCCCCAACCAAAAAATCTTTCCAACCACGAGCCATGCGGCTGCGGTTCGTATCCAGTATTAGACGCCGTTTCCAGCGCTTATCCCAGAGTCAGGGGCAGGTTGCTCACGTGTTACTCACCCGTTCGCCACTGATCCACCCCGCAAGCGGGGCTTCACCGTTCGACTTGCATGTGTTAAGCACGCCGCCAGCGTTCATCCTGAGCCAGGATCAAACTCTCCATAAAAAATGAATACTGCAAACCCACCCGGGAAAACGGGAAAAGAAGCAGCGAGTTCAACCATGACCAAAAACGAATATCAAACTGACATCCATGAATTGATCCAAAAAGGACCCCCACCAACCAAACAAATGGTCAGCGAGGATACAAAAATTGGCATTTGACAAGTGCACGCTGTTGAGTTCTCAAAGATCGGACGCACCAGCCAGCGCGAATCTCTCGACTCGCTGCCCCGGCTGGGCAACTTCACTATCTTATCTCGCCGAAGCGATCCCGTCAAATCGACCGGAGCTCCTCGAACGAGGTTCCACACCTGTCCGCAAGCGGACGATCCGTGAAGCGGATCTTCAGGAGTGGAGGTCGTTCACTGCTTGAGGGGAGCCAGGCCTTCCGGCCTTCCGCTCTACCCTTTGGGGCGAACAACAAGAACATTACGCCGAACCGCCCCCGCCGTCGAATCCACCCCACATCCCGGGCGTGTCGTCGGTCTAGAGCCCCGTGATTCCGCGGTTCTCACCGTGAACACCCTTCGAGACCGCGCGCCGGCGCAGCACCTGGATCACGATGCACACGACCACCGTCGACGCACCCCATACCGCGCACGCCGGCGGAAGCACCCGGTACGCGAGATGCGCGGCGGTGAACTCGGCGTCGAGCGGACCGTGCGCCGCGAGGCCCCACGCCCAGGCCGCCGCGAGCACGACGGGGAGCGAGACCCACCACGCCCAGCGCACGGCATCGGCCAGAACGCGCGGAACGGATGCCGCGGCCGGTCGTCGGCCCAGCCACACCAGCATCCACACGCCGATGATCGCGAGACCGGCCACGCTCGACCCGTGCTGCAGCCACTTGTAGCCGGGCAGCGCTCCCCAGTCCGCCGCGAGCGCGGGGATCGCAATCGTGCCCCACCGGCCCTCGTGCGTGAACAGGTCCCACACGATGTGACTCACGACGCCGATGAGCAGCGAGACGACCAGCACCAGCATCCCGGTCCACGGCACACGCCGCCCGCCGGGCGGAGCGATCGCGAACGTCTCTCGCCACGCGGCGCCGGCGCCGGCATCCCACTCCCCCGGCAGCCGCGCGGCGAGCCATCGCGGCGACAGCTCACGCGCGGCGGGCCGCAGAACGCACCGCCAGGCGAGCAGCAGGACGAGCGCGAGAAGGACCGTCGCCGGCAGCCACCCGAACGCGTGCGTGCGGCCGTAGTGAAGCGGGAGTCCTCGGACGAACAGCGGCAGATCCGGCGCCATCGCGCCGATCGCGATCGCGGCGGGCACCAGCGGCGAGCGGAGGAACGGCAGCGCGACGACAGCGTGGCTCGGGGTGAACGGCATCCGTCACCCTGTCGCCGGCGTCGCGCTGCTCACCGCGCCGCGTCAGCCGACGAAGAGGCCCGCGAGCGTCTTCTTGCCGCGCCGGAGCACGGAGACTCCGCCGGGCAGCGCACCCGTCACCGTCGCGGCGTCGTCCTCGATCTTCACACCGTCCAGCGAGACCCCACCCTGCGCGATCGCCCGGCGACCCTCCGACAGGCTCGCGACCAGTCCCGTGTCGACGAGCGCCTGCACCACGGCGGACCCTGCCGGCACGGCCGCGTTCGGCAGCTCCTCGAGCGCGTGGCGCAGCGTCGTCGCATCGAGCGCAACGAGGTCGCCCTGGCCGAAGAGCGCCTCGGATGCCGCGATCACCGCCGCCGCGGCATCCGTCCCGTGCACGAGGGTGGTGACCTCCAGCGCCAGGCGCTTCTGCGCGGCGCGACGGAACGGCTCCTCGACGACGAGCCTCTCGTACTCCTCGATCTCGGCCCGCGTGAGGAACGTGAAGATCTTGAGGCGCTGCACCACGTCGGCGTCGTCGGTGTTGAGCCAGAACTGGTACATGCGGTACGGGCTGCACATCGCGGCATCGAGCCAGATGGCGTTGCCCTCGCTCTTGCCGAACTTCGTGCCGTCGCTGTTGGTGATCAACGGGGTGCCGATGGCGTGCACCGATGCACCCTCCACGCGGTGGATGAGGTCGGTGCCGCTGGTGAGATTGCCCCACTGATCGCTGCCGCCGGTCTGCAGGACGCACCCGAACTGGCGGTAGAGCTCCAGGTAGTCCATGCCCTGCAGGATCTGGTAGCTGAACTCGGTGTAGCTGATGCCCGCCTCGGAGTTCAGGCGCGCGGCGACCGCCTCCTTCTTGAGCATCGTGCCGACGCGGTAGTGCTTGCCGATATCGCGCAGGAAGTCGATGGCGCTCATGGGCGCCGTCCAGTCGAGGTTGTTGACGATGCGTGCGGCGTTATCACCCTCGAAGCTGAGGAATCGCTCGACCTGCGACTGCAGGTACCCGACCCACTCGTTCACCGTCTCCTTGGTGTTGAGCGTGCGCTCGGCCGAGGGGCGCGGGTCGCCGATGAGGCCGGTCGATCCGCCCACGAGGCCCAGCGGCCTGTGGCCCGCGAGCTGCAGGCGGCGCATCGTCAGAAGCTGCACGAGGTTGCCGAGGTGCAGACTCGGCGCAGTCGGGTCGAAGCCGCAGTAATACGTGATCGGGTCCCCGGCGAGAAGGGCGCGCAACGCCTCCTGATCGGTGGACACATGCACGAGTCCACGCCATACGATCTCGTCCCACACGTTCTCGAACGCCGGGTCGATCGCAGGCGCGGTCGCGCTCACGAGGGTTTCAGACACGCGAGCCAGGCTATCAGCGCAGATGCGGCGGCCCGTGCGTGGCCGGGATGAGTGCTGCCCAGGCGGCTACGTTGTGAGATCGCTATAGCTATCTAGCTGAAGTCGACATTGCTTTAGCCAAGAGGCTGTCTACATATAGCTTCAATGCTAAACTTGCCACTACTCAATCTCCTGGACTAAAGGAAAGCGATGTACGTCCTCACCGCCGATCAGCGCGCCAGCCGTGTCAACGCCGACGCCGTCCCGTCCGCTCTCGCCGTCGTCACGCGCCACGGCAGCGGAGGGCTCGCACTGCCGCCCGAGCGCACGGCCGGCGACGAGCTGCAGGTCGCCGTCGCCGACGCCTCGGCGGCTCTGTCGATCGTTCTCGAGCTGACCAGGGCCGGCGAATGGGCCGTCGGCGTCGGTGTCGGCGCGGTCGAGTCGCCGCTCCCGCAGAGCGTCCGGGCGGCACGCGGGGAGGCCTTCATCAACGCGAGGGACGCTGTCGATCGCGCCAAGAAGACACCGACCCGGCTGGCCGTCACCGCACCCGCGGGCGGAGAGGACGCCGAAGCGCTCGTCCGCCTTCTCATCGAGCTGCGCGACCGCCGCACGCCGGAGGGGTGGGAGGTCTACGACCTGCTCGCCGACGGACTCACCCAGCGCGACGCCGCCGCACGCCTGGGCGTGTCGGAGGGCGCGATCAGCCTGCGCGCCAAGGCAGCGGCGCTGCGCGTCGAGGAGGCCGCCGTCCCCGCACTGGCACGCGTGCTCGCGCGCCTGGACGACGGGGCGCGCACCGTCTCGCCGCCCGAACGCGGGTGAGCGCGACGGCGACGACCGGCTTCGCGCGTACGGGATGCCGCACCCGGGCGCCGTCCGGGGCTCGTGCCAGACTGACGCAATGGTCCTCCCCGACGTCGTGCTGACCGCCGCGCTCTCGATCTTCCTGTTCGTCGCTCTGTGCGCAGCGCTCGTGCTGGTGGTCGTCAGCCTGCGCCGGCCGACCGACGTGCCGCTCATCGTCGCGGGCGTCCTCGTCGTGCTGTGCCTGCTGGCGGTGACGGTCTCGCCCGTCGACGTGCCGCTGCTCCTCGGCCTGGGCATCGCACTGCTCGGAACCACCCTGGCGGTCCTCGGCGGGAACCCCATCACGCGTCGCATACTCGACATCGCCAGCCACGGCCGCGTGGAAGAGGGCGACAACGGCGGCATCCTCTTGCGTGCCCCGTCCCTGCCGGGAGCGGTCGCCGGCGAAGGCGCCGTCCGCGAGGTGATGCGCGGCGGCACCACCATCGGCTACCTCGAACGCGTCGCGGTCGCGCTCGGGATCATCGCCGGGTTCCCCGAGGCGATCGCTGTGGTGGTGGCGCTGAAGGGCATCGGCCGGTTCTCCGAGCTCGCCAGCGCCGAGGCACGGGAGCGGTTCATCATCGGAACCCTCGCGAGCCTGGTGTGGGCGTGCGTGGTCGGCGCGCTCGTCCGCCTCGCGATCTGGTGATCGCCGGCCGGACCCCGAGGCTCAGAGTCCGAGGGCGTGGGCGGTCGCCTGCACGCGCTGGATCAGCTCGGTCCGCTGCTCGGCCACTCTGACCGGAGCCGTCCCGCCGACGCCGGTGCGGCTCGCGACGGAGCCCTCGACGCTCAGCACCTCGCGCACCTCGGGCGACAGGTGCGCCGACACCGACGCGAGCTGCTCGTCGGTGACCTCGTGCAACTCGATCCCGTTGTCCTCGCAGACGCGCACCAGGTGGCCCGAGATCTCGTGCGCATCGCGGAAGGGCACGCCGCGCTTGACGAGCCACTCGGCGACATCGGTCGCGAGCGAGAAGCCCTGGGGGGCGAGCGCCGCCATGCGGTCGGTGTGGAACCGCATCGTCGCCACCATGCCGGCGAACGCCGGCAGGACGGTCTCGAGCGTGCGCACCGAGTCGAAGACCGGCTCCTTGTCCTCCTGCAGGTCGCGGTTGTACGCGAGCGGGAGCGCCTTGAGGGTCGCCAGCAGCCCGGTGAGGTTGCCGATGAGCCGGCCCGCCTTGCCGCGGGCGAGCTCGGCGATGTCGGGGTTCTTCTTCTGCGGCATGATGCTCGAACCCGTCGAATATCCGTCGTCGAGCGTCACGAAGCCGAACTCGCGCGTGT
Source organism: Microbacterium sp. ZW CA_36 (assembly GCF_044987475.1). Taxonomy (NCBI): domain Bacteria; kingdom Bacillati; phylum Actinomycetota; class Actinomycetes; order Micrococcales; family Microbacteriaceae; genus Microbacterium; species Microbacterium sp. ZW CA_36. The sequence goes on along the minus strand of NZ_JBJDRL010000023.1, from coordinate 58,699 downwards.
TCCAGAGGATGATCTCCTCCGCGAAGCGCGAGACGTCGATGCCGTTCATCGCCGCGATGAACGCGAACTCGGCGACCACGTCACGCGACGACGTGCCGTCGAGCGAGTTCTCGGCGGGCCGGTCGAGACCGAGCTCGCGCGCGACGAGCTGCGGATCCAGCCCGAGCGTCGAGCCGGCGAGCGCGCCGCCGCCGTACGGCGACACCGCGGCGCGGGCGGACCAGTCGCGCAGGCGCTCGAGGTCGCGCAGCAGCGGCCAGGCGTGCGCCTGCAGATGATGGGCCAGCAGCACCGGCTGCGCGTGCTGCAGGTGGGTGCGACCGGGCATGACGGCGTCGGGGTGCGCTTCCGCCTGCGCGACGAGGGCATCGACGAGACGCAGGATCTCGCGCGCGACCGTGCGCGAGTGGTCGAGCAGGTACATCCGCACGAGCGTCGCGATCTGATCGTTGCGGCTGCGGCCGGCGCGCAGCTTGCCGCCCAGCTCCGCGCCGACGACACCGATCAGCGCCTGCTCGAGTGCGCCGTGGACGTCTTCATCGGATGCCGCGGGCCGCAGTGTGCCCTCGGTCAGGCCTCGCGCGAGCACGTCGAGCCCGTCGTGCATGGCGAGCTCTTCGTCAGAGGTGAGGTACCCGGCGGCGGCGAGCGCTTTGGCGTGCGCGTGCGAGCCGGCGATGTCGTAGAGCGCGAGGTCCCAGTCGAAATGCGTCGATCGGCTGAGCTCTGCCAGTTCCGGGGACGGTCCCGTGGCGAAGCGGGCTCCCCACAGTGCGCCTTCGTTGGTGCCGTCAGCCTTCGATTCACTCACTCGACAAGCCTATCCGCAGGGCTCGTGCGCCCTCGCTCGTCAGCCCCGCCGCCGGATCGGCGGTCGCCCGGGACGGCGAAGCGCGAGGCGGCATCCAGCGCGGTCTCGAGCGGGCCGCGGCCGATGAGAAGCGCCCACGCGGTGCAGAGCACGACGGTGGCGATGGTGAGCGGCCAGAACGGCTGCAGCTCCCGGAACCCGGCGAGGTCGCCGACGCGGTCGAGGGTCGCGGTCGCGATCGCCGCCCACACGACCAGCTGCAGCGTGTACGCACTGAGCGGCATCGCGCCGACGGCGCGCAGCGGCAGCACCACCCACCGCACCACGGTGCGGCACAGGAGCAGGCACACGCCGAGCACGGCGAGGGCGAAGCCCCCGGACCCGACGACCTCGAGCAGACCCGTGGAGTGCGGTCGCGCCGTCCAGAGCGCCCCGAGGAACGAGGCCGCCTCCGCCTCGGGGCGTGCGCCGGTGGCGGCATCCGCCCCGTAGGCGGCCGCGGCGAGGAGTGCGCCGGCCACGACCAGCCACACCTGCACCCGCAGGCGGGTCACCCCGGATCGCGCAACGCCGAGTCCCGCGACGACGAACGCGATCCACGTCGTGAACGGATAGTGCCAGCCGAGGGCCGTCGACACCGCAGGCCCGGCGGGCGACGTCCACAGCGGCAGCGCGTCGAGAAGGACCTGCACGAAGGGCATGACGACGGCCAGCGCCCCCGCGAGCGGCAGCAGCACGGGGGCCGGCAGCGATGTCAGCGGGAGCGCGAGCAGAAACATCAGGGCGTAAGCCGGGAGGATCACGTACACCGGTACGCCCGTGGCGATGAGCAGGATGCCGAGGACCCACAGCAGACCCGCCCGGACGGCGAGCCGCCCGCGCGCCGTGGTCATGCGTGCCGCGGGCAGCGGCATCCGTCCGCCTGTCATCAGGCCGATGGAGACGCCGGCGAGTGTCGCGAACAGGATCGACGACCGGCCCTCGACGACCGTGATCCAGGTGTCGGGCCGGGTCCAGTCGAAGGACCCGGTGATCCACAGCAGGTGCGCCGCGAACATGCCGAGCACCGCCAGCCCGCGCGCGAGATCGACCCCGCCGATGCGGCCGGGGCCGCTCAGCCGGATCCAGCGCGACGCGAGCCAGCCGTCCTCATGCACCACGGCGCGCTCCGTCTGGCTTCGCTCGCTCACCGACCGGGACCCCTGCGCGCCGACGCGGTCAGTCCTGGCGGAGGAGCCAGACGAGCAGGGCCTTCTGGGCATGGAGCCGGTTCTCGGCTTCGTCCCAGACCACGCTCTGCGGCCCGTCGATCACTTCGGCGTCGACCTCGTACCCGCGGTCGGCGGGAAGGCAGTGGATGAAGATCGCGTCGTCCTGCGCGAGAGCCATGAGCTCCTGGGTCACCTTGTACCCGCCCAGGTCGCGCAGCCGCTCGAGCTTCTCCTCCTCCTTGCCCATCGACACCCAGGTGTCGGTGACGATCACGTCTGCGCCGGCCGCCGCCTCGTTCGCGTCGGTGTAGAGGGTGACGGATCCGCCGGTCTCGGCCGCACGGCGGTCCGCGTCGGCGATCACGTCATCACGCGGGGCGTACGTCTCGGGCGATGCGACGCGCACGTGCATGCCCGCCGTGACTCCGGCGAGCACGTAGGAGTGCGCCATGTTCGATTTGCCGTCACCGAAGAACGCCAGTGTGAGCCCCTTCAGCTCGCCCTTGTGCTCCTTGATCGTGAGCAGGTCGGCGAGCAGCTGGCAGGGGTGGAAGTCGTCGCTGAGCGCGTTGATGACCGGTACACGCGTGCCTTCGGCCATCTGCTCGAGGCCGGCCTGCGCGTAGGTGCGCCACACGATCGCGGCGACCTGGCGCTCGAGCACGCGGGCCGTGTCGGCCGGGGTCTCCTTGCCGCCGAGCTGGCTGTTGGCTGTCGAGATGATGAGGGGCGACCCGCCGAGGTCGGCGATGCCGACGGCGAACGACACGCGGGTGCGCGTGGAGGACTTGTCGAAGATGACGGCCACCGTCTGCGGTCCTTCGAGGGACTTGAGCTTCCAGCGGTCCTTCTTCAGCGCGACGGCGAGATCGAGGATCTCGTCCTGCTCGGCGTGGGTCAGGTCGTCGTCGCGCAGCAGGTGGCGGGTCATGCGGGAACCTCCGTCGGGGACTCGAGGACCAGGGCGTCCTCCACCGTGCGCAGCGATGCCGTGAAGAGCTCGACGAACTCGTCGATCTCGACGTCGCCGATCGTGAGCGCCGGGACGAGGCGGATGGTCTCGTCGTTCGGCGCGTTGATGACCAGCCCGTGCTCCTGCGCCGCAGCGACCAGCGCCTTGGCGACGGGATGCCGCAGCCCGACGCCGATCAGGAGCCCCGTGCCGCGGCATCCGTCGATCAGCGCGGAGTCGATGCCCTCGATCGCCGCCTGCAGCTGGGCGCCCCGCTCGGCGGCGTTGCGGACCAGGTCGGCGCGCTCGATCTCGCCCAGCACGGCCGCCGCGACGGCGGTGCCGAGCGCGTTGCCGCCGAAGGTCGAGCCGTGCGTGCCGGGATAGAACAGCTCGCTCGCGCTGCCGAAGGTGATGAGCGCGCCGATCGGGAAGCCGCCGCCGATGCCCTTGGCGACCGTGATCGCGTCAGGGGTGATGCCCTCGTGCTGGAAGGCGAACCACTCCCCCGTGCGGCCGGCGCCGGTCTGGATCTCGTCGATGATGAGCAGCGCCCCGTGCCGCTCGGTGATCTCGCGGGCCGCGGCGAGGTAGCCCTCCGGCAGCGGGAGCACGCCCGCCTCGCCCTTGACGGGCTCGACGAACAGCGCGGCGACGCGGTCGTCGATCGCCGCCTCGAGCGCCTCCACCGTCGAGTCGATGAACTCGACGCCCGGAGTCATCGGCAGGAAGGGCTCCTGCATGTACGGCTTGCCGGTGAGGGCGAGCGTTCCCATCGTCCGCCCGTGGAACGCGTCGTTCAGCGCGAGGATCCGCGGGCGCTCGGCGCCGCCGTGCAGGCGGGTGAGCTTGAACGCGGCCTCATTCGCCTCGGCGCCCGAGTTGCCGAAGTACACGCGCCCGTCGTCGCCGGTGCCGGCGAGACGCTTCAGCGTCGCCGCGAGGGCGAGCTGCGGCGGCGTCGCGAAGTAGTTCGACACGTGGGCCAGCGTCGCCGCCTGGGTCGCGATCGCGTCGACGAACACCGGGTGCGCGTGGCCGAGCGAGTCCACCGCGATTCCGGCGAGGAAGTCGAGGTACCGCTTGCCGTCCGCGTCCCAGAGGTACGAGCCCTCACCGCGGACGAACATCTGCATGCGAGCGCCGAAGCTTCTCACGAGGTCGCGCCCCGCATCGTCCTGCCACGTCATCCGAGCACCACCTCTGTTCCGATTCCCTTGCTGGTGAAGATCTCCACGAGCACCGAATGCGGCACCCGTCCGTCGATGATGGCAGCGGTCTCCACGCCGCCCTCGACGGCCTCCAGGCACGCCGCCATCTTCGGGATCATGCCCGACTCGAGCGTCGGCAGCATCGCCCGAAGCTCCGTCGAGGTCAGGTGCGACACGAGCGAGTCGCGGTTGGGCCAGTCGGCGTAGAGCCCGGCCACGTCGGTGAGCACGACGAGCTTCGCGGCGCCCAGCGCGACAGCGAGGGCGGATGCCGCGGCATCCGCGTTGACGTTCAGCGAGTGCCCGGGGTGGTCGAGGTCGGGAGCGATGCTCGACACCACGGGGATGCGGCCCGCCGCGAGCTGGTCGAGGACGGGCTGCGGATCGACCTCGACGACATCTCCGACCCGGCCGAGGTCGTGCTCGACGCCCTCGATGACCACGCCGCGGCGGCGGCCGCCGAACAGGCCCGCGTCCTCACCGCTGAGCCCCGTGGCGACGGGGCCGTGCGCGTTGATCTTCGACACGAGCTGCGGATTGATCTGCCCGGTGAGCACCATCCGCACCACCGAGATCGCCTCGGTGGAGGTGACGCGGTAGCCGCCCTTGAACTCGCTCGGGATCGCCAGGCGATCGAGCATCGACGAGATCTGAGGGCCCCCGCCGTGCACCACGACCGGCTTCACCCCGACGTAGCGGAGGTAGGCGATGTCGGCGGCGAAGGCATCCTGCAGCTCCTCGCTCACCATCGCGTTGCCGCCGTACTTCACCACGACGATCTGGTCGCGGAACCGCCGGAGCCAGGGCAGCGACTCGATGAGGGTCACGGCGCGCGCGCTGGCTTCGCCGGGATCGGTCTCTTGCAGGTCAGTCATGAGGAGTAGGCGCTGTTCTCGTGGACGTAGTCGTGAGTGAGGTCGTTGGTGAGGATCGTCGCCTCCGCCGCCCCGACCTTCAGGTCGATGATGAGATCGGTCGCGCGGGGCGTCAGATCGACGTCCTCTCGCGGCGCGTCGGGGCCCCCATGCGAGCACACGCGGACGCCGTTCATCCACACGTCCACGTCGTAGGGGTCGAACTCGGCCTGCGTGGTGCCGATGGCGGCGAGCACGCGGCCCCAGTTCGGGTCGTTGCCGAAGATCGCTGCCTTGAACAGGTTGTTGCGGGCGACCGAGCGGCCCACCTCGACGGCGTCCTGCTCGGAAGCGGCGTTGATGACCTGGATGGTGATGTCGTGGCTCGCGCCCTCGGCGTCGCCCTGCAGCTGCTGCGCGAGGTCCTTGCAGACGTCGCCGAGCGCCGCGGCGAAGGCATCCGGATCGGGCGTGACGCCCGACGCCCCGCTCACCATGAGGGTGACCTGGTCGTTGGTCGACATGCAGCCGTCGGAGTCCAGCCGGTCGAATGTGCGCCCGGTCGTCTGACGCAGCGCCGCGTCGGCCTGGGCGGCGTCGAGGACGGCGTCGGTCGTGATCACCACGAGCATGGTGGCGAGGCCGGGTGCCAGCATCCCGGCACCCTTCGCCATGCCCCCGATCGACCAGCCGTCCTTCGTCACGGCGGAGCGCTTGGGCCGCGAGTCGGTGGTCATGATGGCGAGGGATGCCGCCTCGCCGCCGTCGACGGAGAGCTCGGCGATGCCCTGCTCGGTGCCGGTGAGCACCTTGCCGCGGAAGACCTCGTCGCCGGTGCCGATCAGCCCCGTCGAGCAGATCAGGATGTCGCCGGCACTCACGCCCAGCAGCTCCGCGGCCCTCTCGGCGGTCTGGTGCGTGGTCTGGAAGCCGAACGGACCGGTGAAGCAGTTCGCGCCACCGGAGTTGAGCACGACGGCCTCGACCACGCCGTCGCGGACCACCTCCTGCGACCACAGGATCGGGTTCGCCTTCGCGCGGTTGCTCGTGAAGACTGCGGCGCCGACCTTGAGCGGCCCACGGTTGACGACCACGGCCACGTCGGGCTTGCCGGTCGACTTGAGCCCGACGGCGACGCCCGCCGCTTCGAATCCCTGGGGCGCGGTGACGCTCACGGGGCAACTCCGTTCACGGTGAGCGCGGTGCCCTCGGCGAGGCCCAGCGCGATGTTCATGGACTGCACGGCGGCTCCGGCCGTGCCCTTGACGAGGTTGTCGACGGCCGTCACGACGACCACCCGGTTCGCAGCCCGGTCGATCGCCAGACCCATCAGCGCCGTGTTCGCGCCCAGCACGTCGGCCGTGCGCGGGAACTCCCCCGCCGGCAGCAGCTGCACGAACGTCTCGTCGCCGTAGGCGGCCTCCCACGCGGCGCGGATCTCGTCGTCGGTCGCACCGGGCGCGATGGGCGCCGTCGACGTGGCGAGGATGCCGCGCGACATGGGCACCAGAACGGGGGTGAACGAGATCCGGATGCCCTGGTCCGCGGCATCGGTCGTTGAGCGAGCGAAGCGAGACGAGACGTCGTCGGCATGCTCGGGGCGTTTCGTCTCTGCGTCTCGACTCGCAAGCTCGCTCAACGACCACGTTCCTCGCTCGCTCAACGACCGGGCGCTGCGCGCGGCGGCGAGGGCCTGGCGGATCTCGGGGATGTGCCGGTGCGTGCCGCCCACCGCGTACGGATTCGCCGTGCCGAGGACCTCGCTGGCCAGGAGGTTCGTCTTGAGGCTCCTGCCGGCGCCCGACGGTCCGACCGCCAGCACCGTCACGATGTCGGAAGGGTCGACGACTCCGGCCGCGACGCCCGGAGCGAGGCTCAGACTCACGGTCGAGGCGTTGCAGCCCGGCGCGGCGATCCGGGTCGCACCGACGAGCCGGTCCCGCTGCTTCGAGCCGGCGACGGGGAGCTCGGGAACGCCGTACACCCACGGGTCGTGGAAGTCGCCGCCGTAGAAGCGATCCCAGTCGGCGACCGACTCGAGACGGTGGTCGGCGCCCGCATCGATCACCAGGGGCGTGTCGCCGAGCGCGTCGGTGTACTGCCCCGACTGCCCGTGCGGGAGCGCCAGGAACACGATGTCGTGCCCGGCGAGCACCTCCGGCGTGGTCTGCTCGAGGGTGAGGTGAGCGAGCGACCGCAGGTGCGGCTGGTGCTGGATGAGCGGCTGTCCCGCGTTGGAGTGCGCGGTCACGGTGCGGATCTCGACGTCGGGATGCGCGGCGAGGATCCGCAGGATCTCGCCGCCCGCATAGCCGGATGCGCCGGAAACGGCGACCGAATATGTCATGGATTCCACCTTAGAGTCTGGGGCTGCGGGCCGGAGACGGCGACGCCCGCTCGCAGACGTCCCTGACGAGGACGGCGGTGCGGGGGTCGCCTAGAGTCGGCGCTCGCCCAGACGGCGTCGGCGCGCGGGAGCGACGCTCGGAAGGAGCGTCGGAAGTCCCTGGGTCGCCGAAGGCATGGGCCGACGATAGCCGCCCGGTCGCGGCATCCGCAAATCGAATGCGAGCGCGAGCGGCTCTCGCCGGGATCACACCAGGAGCTCGCGCAGCAGCCCGAGCTCCTCGTCGCGCGTGAGACCCGCGCGGCGCTCGCGGGCCAGGCCGCGCTCGCGTTCGTCCGCCAGCGTGCGCGCGAGCGTCTCGCGCAGAGGGCGCAGCCGGCCCCCCAGCAGCCGGTACGCGGTGTTCGAGCGGGTCCAGAAACCCGGCATGCCGGCGGGCAGCCACAGCGGCAGCGAGCGCGGACCCATCCAGTACGCCACCCCCTGCGCCTCGAGCCAGGCATCGTCCGCCGACACGACGGATCCTGTGTGCCCGGCCACCTCACGGGCGTCTGCGAGCAGCCGGTCGAGGCCGACGGGATCGCCCACCGCGTTCACGACGCCGGTCCACCGCTCTCGCCCGATCGCCTGCACGAACTCGGCGAGGTCGTCGACATCGATCACCTGCGCGCCACGATCCGGCGTCTCTGGCGCGAGCACATCCTCGTCGCCGGCGAGTGCGAACCGCCCGACCCAGTAGCCGAACCGGTCGGTGGGGTCACCGGGGCCCACGATGAGGCCCGGGCGAACGATCGCCGCGCGGAAACCGAGCGACTCTCGGACGGATGCCTCGGCCCGCACTTTCGCGCGACCGTAGTCCTCGTCCGCGCCGGGGTCGCCGAGCGGGAGCAGTCCGGCAGATTCGTCGGCGCCGGGCTCGTCGTCCGCGGCGTAGACCGACACCGTCGAGATGTACGTCCAGTGCCGCATCCGGTCGCTCAGCGCCTCGAGGGCGGATGCGACGTGCGCCGGATTCGATGAGACATCGACGATCTCGTCCCAGTCCCGGCTCGCCACCGGGGCGTAGGCGTCGGCTGCGTCCCGGTCGCCGACGACGAGAGCGGCGCCGTACGGTGCCTCCCGCCCGCCTCGAGCGAGGCAGGTGACGGCGGCGCCGGCATCCGTCCACCGCTCGGCGATGCGCCCGCTCAACCAGCCCGTCCCGCCCAGCACCAGCACGTCGGTCATGTCACCACCCAACCAGACGCGCTCGCGGGGTGGCCAGAGCCCCGGCCCCGTCGCCGGACCCCTGCAGCCCGTGCTCTCAGCGTCCGTCGGCGGGGAGCACGGCATACTCCACGGCGAACACGTCGCGCGCCCGACGCCAGGAGAGAAGCTCCAGTTCGTGGGATGCCGGCAGGTCGGCGAACAGCGGGATCCCACCGCCCACCAGCACGGGAGCGATGTGCAGGAGGAGCAGGTCCACGAGGCCGGCGCGGAGGAACTGCTGCGCCGTGTGCGGACTTCCCATGATCACCACCTCGGCGTCGCCCGCGACGGCCTTCGCCTGCGCCAGGATGCTCGACGGCTCGCCCGAGACGTAGGTGAACAGCGTGCCGTTCCTGGCTTCGGGTGCCCGAGACTCGTGCGTCACCACGAACACCGGGCTCGAGAAGACGTCATCGTCGCCCCATGGCTCCTGGCCTGCGTCCCAGGTGCGGCGGCCGAAGATGATGGCGCCCGCGCTGCGGAATCGTTCGACCAGTTCCCTCGCGACGTCGTCGCCGCCCTGCGGTCCGGCATCGTCGAGCCACCGATGCAGCCGGGACAGGTCGTCCCCGGGTGCGGCCGCGTACCCATCGACCGAGACCGTGACGTACAGCACCGTCGAGCCCATGTCTGCCCCTCCTCCCACCGCCGGAGCTTCCGGCGTCAGAAGACTACGGCGCAAGTGGTCCAGTGGTATGGTCCACTGGGATGTCGCAGAACTGGACCACTTCGGATCTCTCGCTCGCGCTCGCCGTGGCAGCCGGCCCCCGGTGGGGAACACGGCTGCAAGCCGCGCTGCGGGACGCGGTCCGCGCCGGCGTCCTCCGCGAAGGAGACGCAGTGCCGTCGACGCGCGAGCTCGCGGAGCACTTCGGTGTCGCCCGCGGCACCATCGTCCGGGTCTACGAGCAGCTCGGCGCCGAGGGGTACCTGGTCTCGCGCGCGGGTGCGCGCACCCGCGTCTCGTCCGGCGCCGTTCCGGCGAGCCAGACGCCGCCGCCGCGCGCCGGCGTCGCACCGCCGCGCTGGGACCTGCGCCCCGGGGTTCCCGACCTGCGCAGGTTCCCCGCGGCCGATTGGGCATGGGCGCACGGCGAGGCGACGCGGCGGATCAGGTCGAGCGATCTCGACTATGCGGACGGCCGAGGTCACCCGCGGGCAAGGGCGGCGATCGCGGACCATCTGCGGCGCGTGCGCGCCGCCGCGACGGCCGCCGATCACGTGCTGCTGTGCCAGGGGTTCGCCCAGGCGCTCGCTCTGGTGCTGCCCGCCCTCGCGGCGTGCGGCGTGCGCGTGCTCGCGGTGGAGGATCCCGGAGACCGGAGCGTCGATGGCGTGGCCCGGGCCGCCGGCATCCAGCTCGCACCGATCCCGGTGGATGCGGACGGCGTCCGCGCCGACCTGCTGGTGGATGCCGGAGCTCACGCCGTGCTCGTCACACCGGCGCACCAGTCTCCGACCGGCGTCGTGCTGTCGGCAGCTCGCCGGCTCGAGCTCATGGAGTGGGCAGCAGACACCGGCGCCTGGATCATCGAGGACGACTACGACTCCGAGTTCCGCTACGACCGCACGCCGGTCGGCGCGCTCCAGGGTCTCGCGCCCGATCGCGTGGTGCTCATCGGGTCGGCGAGCAAGACGCACGCCCCCGCGACCCGCGTGGGCTGGATCGCGGCACCAGGGCCGCTCGCCGACGACCTCGCCGCGCGACGACTCGTCGCGGACCGCGGCGGCCCTGCGCTCGAAGAGCTCGCCTTCGCCATGCTCATCGAGTCCGGCCGCCACGACAAGCACGTCCGCGCAATGCGGAGCGTCTACTCGGCTCGGCGCGCGGTGGTCCTCAACACTCTCGAACGCCTCCTCCCGACAGCCTCCCTGACCGGACTCGCCGCCGGGTTCCACGGCATCCTCCGCCTGCCGCCGGGCGTCGACGAGCTCAGCGTCGTCGCCGAGGCGACCGACCGCTCGCTGCGCGTCACGGGTCTGGCGTCGTTCGCACGAGCGCGAAGCGATCTGCCGCCGGCGCTCGTCCTGGGGTTCGGGAACATCGACGACGAAGCCGTGCGGGAGGGCATCGCGCAGCTGGGCGAGGCCATCGAGGCGGCGTCACGCGCTCGACCGGCTCGGCCGGGCGGCGGCTGAGGGACCGCGCCGCCGGAACGACGGATGCCGCCCCGTCAGGAGGCGGCATCCATGGTGGACTCGTGCTCGCGCTACTCGCGCAGGGTCGCACCGAAGCGCTCGGTCGCCGCGGCGACGCCGGCCAGCTTCGCCTCGGTGGCCTCGGCGGCGGTGAGCGTCCGGTCGGGAGCGCGGAAGCGCAGCGCGAACGTCAGGCTCTTCGCGCCCTCGGGCACACCCTGTCCGCGGTAGTCGTCGACGAGCCGCAGCGACTCCAGCAGCTCGCCCGCCCCCTCGGCGAGCGCGGCCTGCACCTCGGCGGCCGGCACATCGGCGGGCAGTACGAGCGACACGTCCTGCGTCGCGGCCGGGAAGCCCGACAGCGACGCGGCGACGACCTTCTCGCCCGCCAGCGACAGGACGAGATCGAGATCGAGCTCGGCGACGATCACGCGACCGGGAAGATCGGATGCCTCGGCCACCGCCGGCAGCAGTTCGCCGACGTAGCCCACCTCCACGCGATCCCCCGCGCTCGCCGAGGCGACCGACAGCACGCCCGTGCGGCCGGGATGCAGCGCGGCGCGCTCCGACTGTGCCACGTCGATCGTGACGCCCGCCGCCGCGGCGATGGTGCGGACGGCGTCCAGAGCATCGGCGAGCTCTGCCGCCACTGGCGCCACACCGGGCTGCTTGGCCACGAGGTTGCCCGTGAGCAGCACGGCGATGTGCCGGTGCTGCGGCGGGATGGAGGCGTCGAGCTCGGTCAGCGTCGCGGCATCCGGGCGCACGGCCAGCGGGGGCACGTGCGACGTGCCGTACTGCACTCCGGGCTCGGGGAGGAAGACGACACCGGTCTCGAACAGCGACAGGTCGGTCAGTCCGCGCGCCACGTTGCGGTGCGCGACCTGGAGCAGTCCCGGCACGAGCGAGCGGCGCAGGAACGGCGACTGGCCGTCGAGCGGGTTCGCCAGCTTGACGCTCGGCAGGTGCTCGCCCGAGGGCGAGCCGTGCAGGTCGTTCTGCTCCTCGGTGGTGAATCCGAACGACGGCGTCTCGACGTACCCGGCGGCCGCGACCGCGTTGGCGACCCGACTGCGGCCCTGCTGGGCGGGGGTGAGCCCGCGGCCCGACGGGGGCAGCGGCAGCACCGACGGGATGCGGTCGTAGCCCTCGATGCGGGCGACCTCCTCGGCGAGCGTCCACTTGTCGGTGAGGTCGGGGCGCCACGACGGCGGGATGACCTGCCAGCCGGCGGCGTCGTCCTCGGCCGGCACGACCTCGCAGCCGATGAGGCGGAGCGCCGCCTCGATCTGCCCGGGCGTGTAGTCGACCCCGATGAGGTGCTGCACGAACAGCGGCGGAAGCTCGATGCCGGGCATGAACACCTCGGCGAAGAGCGCGGCGCCGTACTCGTCGTCGCTCGTGCCGCCGGCGTACTCCTCCATCAGGTCGGCGACCCGGCGCGCGGCGACGAACGGCACGAGCGGGTCGACGCCGCGCTCGAAGCGGCGTGAGGCCTCGCTGGGCAGCTTGTGCCGGCGCGCCGTGCGCGCGATCGAGACGGTGTCGAACGTCGCGGCCTCGATGAGCACGTTGCGCGTCGCGTCGCTCATCTCGGTGGCGCCACCGCCCATGACGCCCGCGAGACCGATCGGGCCGGACTCGTCCGTGATGAGCAGGTCTTCGACATCGAGCGTCCGGACCTTGCCGTCGAGCGTCTCGAGCGTCTCGCCCGCGGTGGCTCGGCGCACCGTGATCCCGCCCTGCAGCTTGTCGAGGTCATAGCCGTGGATGGGCTGGCCGAGCTCGAGCATCACGTAGTTCGTGATGTCGATCAGGATGCCGAGCGAACGGATGCCGGCGAGCGACAGGCGCGCGATCATCCACGCCGGCGTGGGCTTGGTGGGGTCGACGCCACGCACGACACGGGCGACGAACTCGGTCACGCCCGCACGGCCGCGGATGGGTGCGGCGTCGTCGGCGGTGACGGGGAAACCCTGGCCGGGTGCGATCTCGTCCCACGCGCGCTCGGCGGGGTCGCGGAATGCGGCGCCGGTCGAGTGCGAGTACTCGCGGGCGACGCCCCGGATCGAGAGCGCGTACCCGCGGTCGGGAGTCACGTTGATCTCGACGGCGACGTCGTCGAGGCCCAGCAGCGAGATCGCGTCGGTGCCGACGGGCGCGTCGATGCCCAGCTCGACGAGCCGGAGGATTCCGTTGTGCTCCTCGCCGAGGCCGAGTTCGCGCGCGGAGGCGATCATGCCGTCCGACACGTGCCCGTACGTCTTGCGCGCCGCGATCGGGAACGGTCCGGGAAGCACGGCGCCCGGGAGCGTCACCACGACCTTGTCGCCCGCGAAGAAGTTGCGGGCACCGCAGACGATGCCGTGCACCGCGTCGCCGCCGTCCGCGGCGGTCTCACCGTCGGGTGCGACGCGCACCTGGCACCAGCGGATCGTCTTGCCGTTGGACTGCGGCTCCTCGACGAACTCGAGCACCTCGCCGACGACGATGGGGCCCTGCAGCTCGAAGCGGTGGACGTCCTCCTCCTCGAAGCCGACGCGCACGAGCGCCGCGAGGACGTCCTCGGGCGAAGCATCCGCCGGAACGTCGGCGTACTCACGCAACCATGAGAGCGGGACGCGCATCAGACCACCATTCCGAACTGCTCGCTGAAGCGGACATCGCCCTCGGCCATGTCGCGCATGTCCTGGACGTCGCTGCGGAACATGAGCGTGCGCTCGACGCCCATGCCGAACGCGAAGCCCGAGTACTCCTCGGGGTCGATCCCGGCCGCCCGCAGCACGTTGGGGTTGATCATGCCGCAGCCACCCCACTCGATCCACCGCGCGCCGCCCTTGAAGGTCGGGTGCCAGAGGTCCAGCTCGGCGGACGGCTCGGTGAAGGGGAAGAAGTTCGCGCGGAAGCGGGTCTTCGCCTCCGCGCCGAACAGCACCTTGGCGGCGTGGTCGAGGGTGCCGCGGAGGTGGGCCATCGTGATGCCCTTGTCGACGACGATGCCCTCGAACTGCGTGAAGACCGGCAGGTGCGTCGCGTCGAACTCGTCGGTGCGGTAGACCCGCCCCGGGCACAGCACGTACAGCGGCAGGTCGCGCTCGAGCATCGAGCGCACCTGGACGGGGCTGGTGTGCGTGCGCATCACGAGGTGTCGCTCGACCGGGTCGACGAAGAACGTGTCCTGCATCTGACGCGCCGGGTGGTCGACGTCGAAGTTCAGCGCGTCGAAGTTGAACCACTCGTGCTCGAGCTCGGGACCCTCCGCGATCTCCCAGCCCATGCCCACGAAGATGTCGGCGATCTGCTCCTGGAGGAGGGAGATCGGATGCCGCGAGCCGACGCGCGCGCGGGCCGCCAACGCGGTGATGTCGACGCGCTCCGCCTCGAGCTTCGCAGCGGTCTCCGCCGCGGCGAGCTCCTCCTCGCGCGCCGCGAACGCCTGGGTCACCCGGCCGCGAGCTTGACCGACGAGCTTGCCGAACTCGGCCTTCTTGTCGTTCGGCACCTCGCGCAGTCGCGCGTTGAGCTTCGCCAGCGGCGAGCCCTCGGCAGCGTGCGCGGAGCGGGCGGCCTTCAGCGCGGCCGTGTCGCCGGCCGCGGCGACGGCGTCGAGCGCCGCCTGAACGGCCGCCTCCACCGCCTCGGGCGTGATCTCGTGAGCATCAGACACGAGAACCGAGTCTACCGAGAGCGGATGCCTCGCCCCGCCGCGTTCTGTGCGGGCTCAGCCGGGTGACCCCGTTCCCCGCTGAGTCACGATGAGCTCGGTGTCTGTGATCTCCTGGGTCGGCTGCTCGGCTTGCGCGATCCGCACGCCGACCGACGAGCGACGCAGTCGCTTCTCGACGGTGTTCGCGACGAACGAGAGGATGAGACACAGGCCGATGTAGATCGCGCCGACGATCATCGTCGCCGGGATGATCGGCGACCCGAGCTCTGACTGCGAGCCGATGAAGCGTGCGTAGAACAGCAGCTCGGGGTAGGTGATGATGAAACCGAGCGCCGTGTCCTTCAATGTCACGACCAACTGGGCGATGATCACCGGCATCATTGCTCGGATCGCCTGCGGCAGCAGCACGAGCTGCATGACGCCGGACTTGCGAAGGCCGATCGCGTAGCCGGCTTCCTTCTGGCCGCGCGGGAGCGACTCCACGCCGGCACGGATGACTTCGGCGAGAACCGAGCCGTTGTAGGCGATGAGCGCGATGACGACGGCCCAGTAGGGCGCCATCCGAATTCCGATGACGGGGAGCCCGTAGTACAGCAGGAACATGAAGACCAGGACGGGCACGGCGCGCAGGAACTCCACGACCGCACCGACGGGCACGCGAATCCACGCGTGATCGGACATCCGGCCGATCGCGAGCGCGAAGCCCAGGATGAGTGCGCCGATCGCGGCGACGGCGAACGCGGCGAGCGTGCGGAGCGTGGCCAGGCCGATCTGGACCCACACGTTCGTGTAGGTGAAGGCCTGCCACTTCTCGGCTGTGAACTGGCCGGTGTCGATCAGCCGCCAGAGGAAGAAGCCCAGGACCGCGGCGACCACGACGACGGTGATGACACCGAGGATGCGGTTGCGGACGATCGCGCGGGGTCCGGGAACGTCGTAGAGGACGGAACTCATCGGGCGACCCTCCACTTGTTCTCGAGCGCTCGCTGCGCCCAGGAGAGCAGCAGGACGAGCACGACGAAGATGATCATGACCCAGATGATGACGAGCATCTGGTTGGCACCGCGCTCGCTCAGGTAGTTTCGGGCGGCGCCGAGGTTCACCACGCCGAAGCCTGCGGCTACGGTCGTGTTCTTCAGCAGTGCGATGAAGACGCTCATCATCGGCGGGATCACGGAGCGGAACGCCTGCGGCATGACGACCAGCGTCATGACCTGCCCGAACGTGAGGCCGATGGCACGTGCCGCTTCGGCCTGACCGACCGGAACGGTGTTGATGCCCGAGCGAATCGTCTCGGCGACGTATGTCGCCGTATAGATGCCGAGCGCGCACACGGCCAGCGTGAGGGACACGTCGGCAGTGAGACGAAGTCCGAGCAGCGGCGGAAGCGCGAAGGCGAACGCGAAGAACACCAGCGTGAGCGGGGTGTTGCGGATCGTGTTCACGTAGAGCGACCCCATGCTCCGCGCTACCGGGATCGGCGAGACGCGCATCGCGCCCACGGTGATCCCGAGGATGAGAGCCAGGAGCCCTCCCGCGACGAACAGGATCAGCGTCCCGATCAGGCCTTCGGCCCAGACATCCCAGTTGTCGGTGATGACGTTCAGCGGCCCACTCCTCTCGTAGTCGTCACGCCGGGGAGGTGGTGGCGACGCGTGAGGCGCCGCCACCACCGTGCGTCACGAGGCCGGGTCGACCTCGGGCTGCGTGCCCGTGATGCCGGCGGGCGCCAGGTGCTCATCGAAGAGCGCCGTCCAGACGTCGCCGCCGTCGGTCAGCAGCGTGTTGATGTGCTCCACCATGACGGTGTCGCCCTTGGCCACGCCCACGCCATAGCGCTCTTCGCTGAAGGGCTCACCCGCGATCTTCAGCTCGTCAGGACGCTGCGCGACGTAGCCGGCGAGGATCGCCTCGTCGGTCGTGATGGCGTCGACCGAGCCGGCGAGCAGCTGCTCGACGCACTGCGAGTACGTGTCGTACTCGACGGTGTCGCCGGGGTTGAACTCGTCGCGGATGCGCTGCAGCGGCGTCGAGCCCGTCACCGAGCAGACGATCTTGCCCTCGAGGTCGTCGGGGCCGTTGATGTCCTCGTTGTCGGCCGCGACGAGCAGGCCCTGGCCCGTGAGGAAGTACGGACCGGCGAAGTCGATCAGCTCCTTGCGGGTGTCGGTGATCGAATAGGTGCCGACGTAGTAGTCGATGTCCCCGTTCACGAGCGCCTGCTCGCGGTTCGCCGACGGAATGGTGACGTACTCGATCTGGTCCTCGTCGAATCCGAGGGATGCCGCGATCCAGCGTGCGATGTCGACATCGAAGCCGGTGCGCTCACCGGTGGTGGCATCCTCGTAGCCCAGACCGGGCTGGTCGTTCTTGACACCCACGATGACGCCGTCACGCTCGGTCATGGCGTCGAATGTCGGGCTGCCCTCGATCTGGACGTCCGTCGCGACCTCCCACAGCGCGGTGGTGTCGTCGCCGCCGTCGCCGCCGTCTTCGGTCGGGTCCGCACCCGGCGTGCCGCTGTTGCAAGCGGTCAGGGCGATGGCCGCGAGCGCGATTCCCGCGATCGAGGCGCTGATTCGTGTCTTGCGCATGTGATTCCTCCTGGGTTGCGTATGCGTCTTCTTCGTTTCCGCGCCGCTGTGAGGCGCGAGTCTCAGTGGGTCAGGAGCTTCGAGAGGAAGTCTTTCGCGCGGTCGCTCCGGGGGTTCGTGAAGAACTCCTCCGGGGTCGCCTCCTCGACGATCTGCCCGTCGGACATGAAGACGACGCGATCGGCCGCCTTGCGCGCGAAGCCCATCTCGTGGGTGACGACGATCATCGTCATGCCGTCCTGGGCGAGGCCGACCATGACGTCGAGCACCTCGTTGATCATCTCGGGGTCGAGCGCGCTGGTGGGCTCGTCGAAGAGCATGACCTTGGGCTGCATGGCGAGGGCGCGCGCGATCGCGACGCGTTGCTGCTGTCCGCCGGAGAGCTGCGCCGGCAGCTTCGCCGCC
Source organism: Microbacterium sp. ZW CA_36 (assembly GCF_044987475.1). Taxonomy (NCBI): domain Bacteria; kingdom Bacillati; phylum Actinomycetota; class Actinomycetes; order Micrococcales; family Microbacteriaceae; genus Microbacterium; species Microbacterium sp. ZW CA_36. The sequence goes on along the minus strand of NZ_JBJDRL010000023.1, from coordinate 41,260 downwards.
TGCTGAGCGACACCGACGCGCTCGAGCAGCTGACGTCCCATCTTCTCGGCATCCGCCTTCTTCATGCCCCTCACCTTGAGCGGCCCGAGCGTGACGTTGTCGAGGATCGACAGGTGGGCGAAGAGGTTGAAGGACTGGAACACCATGCCGACGTCCGCGCGCAGCGTCGCCAGCTCCTTCCCCTCCTTGGGAAGCTCCTTGCCGTCGATCGTGATGGTGCCGCTCGTGATCGTCTCGAGGCGGTTGATCGTGCGGCACAGGGTGGACTTTCCAGACCCCGACGGGCCGATCACCACGACGACCTCGCCGCGATTGACCGTCAGGTCGATGTCCTTGAGTGCCTGGAAGTCGCCGTAGTGCTTCTGCACGTCGGTGATCTGGACCAGGGGATCGCCGCGACGGACGTTGATGTTCGACGTCTTCGGCGAGCTGTCATCGGGCGTCGTCATACGGTCACCCTATGGCGCCGCGGGGAGGCTCTACCAGTAGCGCGCCGCGTCTTTACCGTGTTGTAACAGCGCGGGAACAGCGCAGGGTCAACCGGCGGCGCGCTGCGCGAAGGCGGTCTCGTACAGGCACACGCTGGCGGCCGTCGCGAGGTTCAGCGACTCGGCGGCGCCGTAGATCGGCAGTCGCAGCGAGAGGTCCGCCAGCGCGAGGGCGTCGTCGTCGAGGCCGCGGGCCTCGTTGCCGAACAGCCACGCGGTCGGCTCGGCGAGCACGTCGCGGGCGGCGAGGAAGTCCCCTCCCCCGACGTCGGCCGCGATGACGCGGACTCCGGCCGCGCGGGCCTTCTCGACCGCCGTCGCGAGGTCGACGCCGACGGCGACCGGCACGTGGAAGAGCGAGCCGGTCGTCGCGCGGACGACCTTCGGGTTGTAAGGGTCGACCGTGCGCCCGGTGAGGATGACGGCATCCGCCCCGGCGGCGTCGGCCGCCCGGATGATGGTGCCGAGGTTGCCCGGGTCGCGGACCTCCTCGCAGATCGCGACAAGGCGCGGTGACGCCGCGAACACGTCGCGGACCGACGTCGGCGACTGCCGGGCGACGGCGACGATCCCCTGGGGCGTCACGGTGTCGGCCATCGCGTCGAGCACCGCCTCGGTCGTGTACACGACCTCCAGACCGGCATCCATCGCGGCGTCGCGCAGGTCGGTGTGCTTCTCGAGTGCGGACGGCGTGGCGAAGATCTCCACGAGCGTCTCCGGACGGTACGCCAGCGCCTCGCGGGCCGCCTGCGGCCCCTCGAGCAGGAACAGCCCCGTCTCCTGACGGGCGCTCCGCTTGGTCAGCTTCGCGACGGCGCGGACACGCGGAGAGCGAGGGTTCTCGAGCACGGCATCAGTCTAGGGTCGCGGCATCCTCCCGCCGCCAACTCAGCGCGAGACCCCAGCGCACGGACGAGACGGTGGGAGAACCCCGGGGTCTCGTCCGTCGGGTGGGGTCTCGCCGCCAGCGCGGAGCGACGGAGCGGGGAACGCGGGAGCGACGGAGCAGGGAACGCGGGGGCGGCGGAGCAGGGAACGCGGGGGCGGCGGACGCGAAAAGGGGCGCCCTCCGTGAGGAGGACGCCCCTTTCGAGACGGCGAACCGGCGTCAGGCGCTCTTCGGAGCGTTGACGTTCTCGGGCAGCGCCTTCTTGGCGGTCTGGACGAGCGACGCGAACGTCTTGGGCTCGTTCACCGCGAGCTCGGCGAGCATGCGACGGTCGACCTGCACACCCGCGAGGCCGAGGCCCTGGATGAAGCGGTTGTACGTGATGCCGTTCTGGCGGGCAGCGGCGTTGATGCGCTGGATCCACAGACGGCGGAAGTCGCCCTTGCGCTTGCGACGGTCGCGGTACGCGTAGACGAGCGAGTGGGTGACCTGCTCCTTCGCCTTGCGGTACAGACGCGAGCGCTGGCCCCGGTAACCGGAGGCGCGCTCGAGGATGACGCGACGCTTCTTGTGGGCGTTGACGGCCCGCTTGACTCTAGCCATTTCGATTGATTCCTATTCCTGCGTCGGCGCTCAGAGGCCGAGGAGCTTCTTGGCGACCTTGGCGTCGCCCTTCGCGAGGACCTGGTCCTGCGACAGGCGGCGGGTACGGCGGCTGGGCTTGCCTTCGAAGTTGTGGCGAAGGTTCGCCTGCTGCTTCATGAGCTTCCCGGTGCCTGTGACCTTGAAGCGCTTCTTGGCGCCCGAGTGGGTCTTCTGCTTCGGCATCTCTTCTTCCTTCGTTTCACTTCCCGCCCAGGCGGGAGTCGGTATCCCGCGGTGCGGGAGTCTGTAGGGGCCTATTCGGCCGTGGCGGTCTCGGACTCGGCGGCCGGAGCTGTCTCGGCTGCGGTGTCGGAGCTCTCCGAGTCGGCGTCGCCCTGCGGGCCACCGCCGCTGCGGGCGGAACGCGCTGCCTCCTTGTTGGCGGCGCGCTGCGCGTTCTGCTCGGTCTTCACCTCGGACTTGTTCTTGTGCGGGGCGACCACCATCACCATGTTGCGGCCGTCGATCGTCGGGTTGGACTCGACCGTGCCGAACTCGGCGACGTCCTCCGCGAACTTGCGGAGGAGACGCACACCCTGCTCGGGGCGCGACTGCTCGCGGCCACGGAACAGGATCATCGCCTTGACCTTGTCGCCCGCCTGCAGGAAGCCCTCGGCGCGCTTGAGCTTGGTTATGTAGTCGTGGGCCTCGATCTTCAGACGGAACCGGACCTCCTTGAGGACGGTGTTCGCCTGATTGCGACGCGCTTCCTTGGCCTTCTGCGCAGCCTCGTACTTGAACTTGCCGTAGTCCATGATCTTGACCACGGGCGGCTTCGAGTTCGGGGCCACCTCGACGAGATCGAGGTCGGCCTCCTGGGCCAGGCGCAGCGCCACCTCGATGCGGACGACGCCGACCTGCTCACCCGCGGGTCCGACGAGGCGGACCTCGGGGACGCGGATGCGGTCGTTGGTGCGGGGATCGCTGATGCGGAACTCCTTGGGTTATGGGTTGGACCACCGCGACACATGTTCATGTCGCGGGCGGAGGAAGATCCACTCCACCCGTCAGACGCTTCGAGCGCCGACTTCCTGCACCCTCTCCTGTGACGGAGCTCCCGCGCGGTTGCCCTGGCGGCTACCCCTCCCGTTTCTGCGTGGCCGCAGGACGGTCGGGGCGGAGTGCATGACCCGGTAGCCTGGAACGGCAAGCGCGGGTGGGATGTGATCCACTTTCCGATCCGGTACAGAACGCACCGGAGACCGCAGCAGTCTATCAGAGAGAACGGCGTGGACACGATTCGAGACCAGGACGGCGATACGACGAGCACGACGGCGGTGGATGCCGAGCGTCAGGCCCGCTGGGAAGAGCAGGAGCGCGCCGCGGCCTCCGCCTCGCGCGACATCGCCGAGGTGCCGGCCGTCGAGGTCATCACGACCGCCGCCGTGCACCTGCTGAGCGCTGCCGCGGTCAAGGTCGGCCTCGCCGACGACCCCGCGACGCAGACCGACCTCGACGAGGCGCGCAAGCTCATCAACGCCCTGGCCGGCCTCATCACCGCGGGCGCCCCCGAGATCAGCGACATGCACGCACGCTCGCTGCGCGACGGCCTGCGTTCGGTGCAGCTGGCGTTCCGCGAGGCATCCGTGATCCCCGATCCGATCGGCAAGGGCCCCGGCGAGAAGTGGACCGGGCCCGTCACTTGACGTGTCGCGGGTCGATGCGAGCGCCAGCGAGCGTTGATGTGCGACGGGTCAAGGTTGAGCGAGCGAAGCGCGTCGACACCCACGGCAGGCAGACCTGACGACGGGCGCGATCGCGCTCAGCCCTCGATGCCCAGCGCGGCGGCGCCGCGCGCCACGGCGTCCACCGTGCGGCGCACGGCCTCGGCATCGGTGCCGTGATTGCTCACCGCGAAGCGCACCACCGTGCGGCCGCGCCACACCGATGACGAGGCCCAGACCGTCCCCTCGTCGCGCAGCCACTCCCCCAGCGCCGCGGTCATCGCGTCGTCCGGCGCGGCGAGGCTCACCTGGGTGAACACGACGTCGTTGAGCACCTCGAGGCCGGGAATCTCGCCGAACCCGGCGGCGAGCGTCGCCGCGGCATCCGCCAGCCCGTCGATCAGCGCCACCACGCCGTCCCTGCCGAGGGAGCGCAGCGCCGCCCAGACCGGCACGCCCCGCGCGCGGCGCGAGAACTCGGGGACGCGGTCGTACGGATCGGAGACGCTCATGATCGCGGGCAGATACGCGGCGTGCGCCCCGAGCGCAGCCGTCATCGCGGCCTCGTCGCGCACGATCGCGACGCCGCAGTCGTACGGCACATTGAGCGTCTTGTGCGCGTCGGTGGCCCACGAATCGGCGCCGGCGAGTCCGGCGACGAGGTGCTGCAGGCGCGGGCTCGCGGCCGCCCAGAGGCCGAACGCCCCGTCGACGTGCACCCAGGCGCCGCCTCTGTGGGCGACCTCGACCGCGTTCGCGAAGTCGTCGAAGGCACCCGAGTGCACGTCGCCCGCCTGCAGCGCGACGATGGCCGGCCCCGTTCCCTCGGCGAGCGCCCGCTCGAGCCCGCCGACATCGATCCGCCCCTGATCATCTGCGCCGACGGTCCTCGGCGCTCCCAGACCCGCGAGCCGACCTGCCAGCACCATCGACACGTGGACGGCGTCGCCCGCGAGGAAGCGGATGACGGGTGCCTGCTGGATCCCGGCCGCGGGGTCCGCGCCGGCGCCGCGCAGGACGGCGTCACGTGCCGCGACGAGGCACGTGAAGTTGGCCATCGTCCCACCCGTCACGAATCCCACACCGCTCCCGGCGGGCAGGCCGAGCAGTTCGAGGAGCCAGGAGGCGGCGACCTCCTCGACCGCGGCAGCCGCCGGGGTCAGCTGCCGCGCACCGGCGTTCTGATCCCACGCCGAAACCAGCCAATCCGAGGCGAGCGCAGCCGGGTAGGTCCCGCCGATGACCAGGCCATAGAACCGCGGCGAGCCGAGCGCGATGAGACCCGGCCCGGCTGCGTCCGCGAGCTCCTCGACCACCGCCGTCGGCGGCATCCCCTCATCGGGCAGGACGTCGGGCAGCCTCGTCAGAATCCCGTCGGCGTCGGCCTCCGGACGGATCGGGCGATCGGCCAGCGCCTCCAGCCAGCTCAACGCGTGTCGATGGGCGACCTCGAGCGCCTCCCGGTACTGCTCCACGGTCACGCCGTCGTCCATGCCGGGCCCCCTTCGCCGACCCGATCATCCGCCGCGCGCGGTCCCGGCCGCAAGAGCCGAGGCGAACGGCTGCGCCTGAGCCTGAGCCTGAGCCTGAGCCTGAGCCTGAGGCCATGGGCCCCGCCGCACGGGGGTCGGTTACGCCGGCTCAGGCGCGGACGAGCTTGACCGTGAGCGAGTCGACGAGCACCGCGATGCGGTCATCCGCGGCCCACCGCGAGGCGAGCCGCGCCAGCACGGCGTCGAGCTCGGCCTTCTCGAGGCCGTCCATCAGGTGAAGGCGCACCACGAGCTCCGGCCCGCGGAGGCGTGCGTCGGGGTCGCCGGGCTCCACGGACAGATCGATGACCGCCAGCTCGCCGCCGATGCTGTCGTGCAGTCCGGCGAAGACCTCGGGCGACAGGAAGCTCGGCTCCCACGGCTTTCCCTGGCCGATCGCCCACACGGCTGGGCGACGGATGACGAACTCGGTGTCGGAGCCCGGGTCGAGCACGATGAGATCGGTGTCGTCCGCGGCGGCCGACAGCGCGGTGCGGACGCCGTCGGCGGGAACCGGCCGGGCCTCGGCATCCCATCGCTTCATCGCATCCACGGACGAGAACACCGGCAGCACCCGGCGTCCGTCGGGCGCGGCCACGGTGACGATCGACAGCTCCTGGGTCTTGTCGACCTCGAGGCCGTGGGCGCCGATGCCGTGGTCGCCCTTCTCGGCGACGAGCGGGATGAGCAGGCGGGCCGCCCGGTAGGCGTCGATCACCTCTCGCTGCCCGCCCGAGCCCGCGCGGAACGCGGTGAGTGCCGCCAGCAGCGCCGGGTCGGCGGAGCCGTCGTCGGAGGCATGCGGGTTCGACTGGAAGCTGCGCCCCTCCCAGGGCACGCCGGCGGAGTCGCCGCCGGGTCCGTGACCCGGGACGGCAGGAGGATCAGTATCCGGCGACATCCAGCGCCTCGGCGAGCGTGAACGCGCCGGCGTACAGCGCCTTGCCCACGATCGCTCCCTCGACACCGAGCGGGACGAGATCGCGCAGTGCTGCGATGTCGTCGAGGCTCGACACGCCACCCGAGGCGACGACCGGCTTCGGCGTGCGCGAGGTGAGCTCACGCAGCAGGTCGAGGTTCGGACCCTTGAGAGTGCCGTCCTTGGTGACGTCGGTGACGACGTACCGGCTGCAGCCGGCCGACTCGAGACGGTCGAGGACCGTCCACAGGTCGCCGCCCTCGCGGGTCCACCCGCGGGCGGCCAGGGTCGTGCCGCGCACGTCGAGGCCCACCGCGATCGCGTCGCCGTAGCGGCCGATGACGTCGGCAGCCCACTCGGGGTTCTCGAGCGCGGCCGTGCCGAGGTTGATCCGCGACGCACCGCTCTCGAGCGCAGCCTCGAGGGTGCGATCGTCGCGGATGCCGCCCGACAGCTCGACCTGCACGCCCTTGACCTGCTTGATCACCTTGCGGAGCACGCCGACGTTGCTGCCGCGGCCGAAGGCGGCGTCGAGGTCGACGAGGTGGATCCACTCGGCGCCCTGCCGTGCGAAGTCGAGCGCGGCGTCGACGGGATCGCCGTAGTTCGTCTCGGTACCCGCCTCGCCCTGCGTCAGGCGGACGGCCTTGCCGTCGGCGACGTCGACGGCGGGCAGGAGGACGAGCTTGGGTGTGGACGCGAAATCGTTCATGGCTCCTGGTTCAGGCATCGAAAGCTGTGGGGGGCGGATCCCGGAAGCACGCGCTCCCGCAGACGGCACGGTCTCAGAGGGTAGCCCTGCGAAGCCCGTCGATCCAATTCGCCAGCAGTCGGATGCCGGCATCCCCCGACTTCTCGGGGTGGAACTGAGTGGCCGACAGCGGGCCGTTCTCGACCGCTGCGAGGAACGGTGCGCCGTAGTCGCACCAGGTCAGGACCGGCTGGGGGAACGGCGGCTGGACGTCGAGCAGCCACTTCTGGGCACCGAACGAGTGCACGAAGTAGAACCGCTCGTGCTCGATGCCGCGGAAGAGGCGTGTGCCCTCGCCGGGCTCGACGGTGTTCCAGCCCATGTGCGGCAGGACGGGTGCGTCGAGCTCGGTGACGACACCCGGCCATTCGCCGAGTCCCTCGGTGTCGACGCCGCGCTCGACGCCGCGCTCGAAGAAGATCTGCATGCCGACGCAGACCCCGAGCACCGGGCGTCCGCCGGCGAGGCGACGCTCGATGAGCTCGTCGCCGCGGCTGGCGCGCAGCGCGTCCGCCACCGCGCGGAAGGCGCCGACACCCGGCACGAAGAGGCCGTCGGCGTCGCGGATCAGACCACGATCAGCCGTCAGCCGCGCATCCGCTCCCGCCGCGACCAGCGCCTTGACGGCAGAGTGCACATTGCCCGACCCATAGTCGAGGACGGCCACGAGCGGCCGCTCGCCGCGGGAGGGCGTGCTTTCGCTCACAGGGCGCCCTTCGTGCTCGGGATGCCGTGCACCAGCGGGTCGAGCGCCTTCGCCTGGCGGAACGCGCGCGCGAAGGCCTTGTACTCGGCCTCGGCGATGTGGTGCGGGTCGCGGCCCGACAGCACCCGCACGTGGACCGTGAGCGCGGCGTTGTACGAGATGGCCTCGAACGTGTGGCGCAAGAGGGACCCCGTGAAGTGGCCGCCGATGAGGTGGTGCTCGAAGCCTGCAGGCTCGCCGGTGTGCACGAGGTAGGGGCGGCCGCTGATGTCGACGACGGCCTGCGCGAGCGCCTCGTCGAGGGGCACGAGGGCGTCGCCGTACCGCGAGATGCCGGACTTGTCGCCGAGGGCCTCGCGGATCGCCTGGCCCAGCACGATCGAGATGTCCTCCACCGTGTGGTGCGCGTCGATGTCGGTGTCGCCCGAGGCCCGCACCGTCAGATCGGTGAGCGAGTGCTTGGCGAACGCCGTGAGCAGGTGGTCGAAGAACGGCACCGTCGTGTCGATGCGGCTGCGGCCGGTGCCGTCGAGATCGAGCTCGAGCTCGACGGTCGACTCGCTCGTCGCCCGTCGCAGCGAGGCGGTTCGTGGTGCGGCGCTCATGCCGCCGATCCTACCGAGGCGAGGGCGTCGAGGAAGGCGGTCGTCTCCTCGTCGGTGCCCGCCGTGACCCGCAGGTGCGCCGGGATGCCGACGTCGCGGATGAGCACCCCCTCGTCGTAGAGCGCGCGCCACGTGGCCGCCGGGTCGGCTACTCCCCCGAACAGCACGAAGTTCGTCCACGACTCGTGGGGCGTGTAGCCGAGCGCCTCGACCGTCGCCGAGATGCGGTCGCGCTGCGCGACGATCTCGTCGACCATGCCCAGCATCGTGGGCGCGTGCCGCAGCGCCGCGGTCGCCGCCGCCTGCGTGAGCGCGCTGAGGTGATACGGCAGGCGCACCAGCCGGAGCGCATCGATGAGCGCCGGGTCGGCCGCCATGTAGCCCACGCGCGCACCCGCGAACGCGAACGCCTTGCTCATGGTGCGCGACACGACGAGCCGCTCGCGATCGGGCAGCAGCGTCAGGGCGGACCGCTCGTCGTGCGGCGCGAACTCGAAGTACGCCTCGTCGACGATCACGATGCCGTCCGTCGCCTCGTACACGGCCTCCACCACGTCGAGTCCGAGCGGGGTGCCGGTGGGGTTGTTCGGCGAGCACAGGAACACCACGTCGGGAGAGGCATCCGACACCTGGGCCGCGGCATCGTCCGCCGCGATCGAGTAGTCGGCCGCTCGGGTGCCCGAGATCCACTCGGCACCGGTACCGCGGGTGAGCAGCGGATACATCGAGTAGGTGGGTGCGAAGCCGAAGGCCGTGCGGCCCGGTCCGGCGAACGCCTGCAGGATGTGCTGGAGCACCTCGTTCGAGCCGTTGGCCGCCCAGATCTCGTCGCGGGTGAGGCCGTGGCCGAGGTAGCCGGCGAAGCCCTCGCGCAGGGCTGTGAACTCGCGGTCGGGATACCGGTTCACATCGCTGAGCGCCCGCGCGATCGAGTCCAGGATGTCGTCGGCGACCTCCGGCGGAACGGGATGCGTGTTCTCGTTGACGTTGAGGGCCACCGGCAGCGGCGCCTGCGGGGCACCGTACGGCTTCTGGCCGCGGAGATCGGCGCGTATGGGGAGGTCTTCGAGACGTGCACTCACCTCTCCCATGGTAGGCGCGTGCGGTGCTGCTCGACCGCCGCGTGACGCCGGGCGACGGTCACCCGACCGACGGGAGCGGCTCAGCGTCCGCTGTCGTAGGCTGCCGGGATCGCGATGCTCTGACCGGCCTGCACGACGACGCTGTCGAGAGCGTTCAGTCGCACGAGCTCATCGACGACGTCGCGCGGATCGCGATCGGGGGCGATGTCTTCCGCGATGCTCCACAGCGAGTCGCCGTCAGCCACGGTCACCGTGCTGAACGTACCTGCAGGCGCGCCCGCGTCACGCGAGGCCAGAGCCGCGCCGCCGCCGATGACAGCGGCGCTCAGCGCGATGACGGCGGGCAGAGCGGCGATCGCGGCCAGCACTCTCCGGCCGCGGATCGTGAGGCGCAGTCGCGTCGACGGCGCAGCCGCCGGTCGCATGAACGCCTGCTGCGGAGTGCCCCCGGCGAGCTGCCGTGCCGTGCCGTGCACGCGCTGCGCCGCGACACGCGCGGCGCGCGTCGGCGACGGGACGGATGTCGTGAAGTCGATCGCGGTCATGCTGGGCTCCTCCTGATGGGGAGAGATTCGCATTCTCCACTCGGCCGGGAGTGGAGAATGCGAACCTCTCTTCCGAAGCTATCTTCGAGTCTGTAGGATGTCAATACCGGATCCGGGCGCCGATCTCTCGAACGCGACACGCGGCCGGGTTGTTCCCCAGATGCCCGCGATCCGGATACGGTTTCGATACGAGAACCCCACCACGGGCCTCCGACATTCGAAGAAACAGCGCTCCACCGCCGAGCGCAGGACGGAGCCGGAAGATGAGCGACGCGGCCGGGCGAGACAAGCCCCAGACTCGTCGGCGCAAGAGCCTCAGCGACAAGCAGCTGGCGATCCTCGAGGTGATCCAGCGGTCGATCGCACGGCACGGCTACCCGCCGAGCATGCGCGAGATCGGCGACGCGGTGGGCCTGAAGTCGCTCTCCAGCGTCACCCACCAGCTCAACCAGCTCGAGCTGAGCGGCTACCTGCGTCGCGACGCGGGCAAGACCCGCGCGATGGAGGTGCTGATCGACCTGCCCGGCACCGCGACCGAGAGCCCCGCCGACACCTCGCCCTCCGTGGGCGATGCCGCACTGGTGCCCCTCGTCGGCCGCATCGCCGCCGGCGTGCCCATCACGGCCGAGCAGCAGGTCGAGGAGATCTTCCCGCTCCCCCGCCAGCTCGTCGGCAAGGGCGACCTGTTCATGCTGAAGGTGTCGGGCGAGTCGATGATCGACGCGGCCATCTGCGACGGCGACTGGGTCGTCGTACGGTCGCAGGCCACCGCGGACAACGGCGAGATCGTCGCCGCGATGCTCGACGGCGAGGCGACGGTCAAGACGTTCCGTCAGCGCGACGGCCACACGTGGCTGCTCCCCCGCAACTCCGCGTTCGAGCCCATTCTGGGCGACGAGGCCACGGTGCTCGGCAAGGTCGTCGCGGTACTGCGCGCCGTCTGAACCTCGCGCCGACGGATCCCGGTGTCGGACGCGTTCGAGGCCGGAGTTCGACGCCGAACCGCGAGGTGGGTGGCGGTGCGTCATCCGCAGGCGCTATAAGGGGGGAATGACCGACCTCACCGCCGCAGACGAGACTGCCGCGCTCCGCGCGCGCCTCGACGCCCTCGAAGCCGAGAACGCCCGCCTGCGCGCCGAGACGCCGCCCTCACCACCGGTGACGGCCGCGGCCACGGACAGGCCGCACGGCAACCGCTGGCGAGCCTTCCTGTCGGCGCTGTGCATCGTCATCGCGACGATCCTCGTGCCGGTCTCCATCGTCGCCGCCTGGGCGCGCGTCGAACTCGTCGACGAGACGCGATTCGTCGAGACGTTCGCACCGCTCGCCGACGACCCGCAGGTGCAGGCGATGGTCGCCGATCAGGTGACCGTCGCCATCGAGGACTCCCTCGACCTCGAAGGCCTCACCAACGACCTGTTCGACGGCATCCAGCAGCTCGACCTGCCGCCGCGCGCTCTCGCCGCACTCGACCTGCTCCGCGCGCCCGCCGCCCAGGGCCTCCAGAACCTCGTCGACACCACGGTCACCCGGCTGGTGGAGTCCGACGCCTTCGCGGATGTGTGGGAGACGGCGCTGCGCGCGAGCCACCGATCGCTCGCGGCGGTCGCAGCCGGCGGCACCTCCTCGGGTGCGGTGGTCATCGGCGAGAACGGCGAGGTCGGCATCCAGCTCGGGCCGATCATCGAAGAGGTCAAGAAGCGGCTCGTCGACCGCGGGATCGGGTTCGCCGAGTCGATCCCGGTCATCGACAGGACCATCGTGGTCGCGCAGAGCGACGCGCTCACCGTCGTCGGCACCGTCTACAACCTCGCGGTCGCCGCGGGCTGGTGGACCCCGATCGTCGCGCTGGTGCTCTTCCTCGCCGGCATCCTCATCGCACGGCGACGGTCCACCGCCGTGCTGGGCACCGGCGTCGGCATCGCGCTCGGCACGGGCGTGCTGGCGATGGGCCTGGGCATCGGCGGGTCGATCCTCGCGCTCAGCGCGCCGAACCTCGGTGTTCCGGCGGGCGCCCTCGCATCGATGTACGAACAGATCACCTCCGCGATGCGCGACACCGCGGTGGTCCTCACCCTGCTGGGCGTGGTGATCGCCGTCATCGCCTGGATGTCGGGCCGCTGGCGGGGCGCACGCGCCGCGCGCGGCGGCGTCGCCTCCATCAACGCCGGCGCGCGGGGTGCCCTGCTCAAGCGCGGTGTCGACACGGGCCGGTTCGGCGCGTGGCTCTACGCCCAGCGCGTGCTCGTGCGGATCGTGCTCGGAGCCCTGGCCATCGTGTGGCTGATGCTCCTGCGCCCGCTCTCGGTCGGCGAGGTGTTCCTCGTGCTCGTCGTGTGGCTCATCGTCTGGTGGGTGTTCGAGCTGCTGCAGCGCCGTCCCGAAGAGGCCGCGGCCGCCGCTGCACTCGCCGACGAAGCAGCAGCTGCCGCCGGTGCCGCCGAGTCGGTGCCTGCCGTCGACGGCGAAGCCGACACCGTCGTGATCGTCGACGGCGATCCCGCCGACCCCGACGCCGACACTCTCGTGATCGAGACGGATGCCGCGACCGACGCGGCCGCGGCACCCGGATCGAAGAAGGGCTCCTAGGCCGGCACGGTCGCCCGCACCGCCTGCGTCGCCGCCACGAGGTTCTTCAGCGACGCCACGGTCTCGTCGTACCCGCGGGTCTTCAGCCCGCAGTCCGGATTGACCCAGACGCGGCGCAGCGGCAGCTCGGCGACCGTGCGGTCGAGGAGCTGAGTGATCTCGTCCACCGACGGCACGCGCGGCGAGTGGATGTCGTAGACGCCCGGTCCGATGCCGGCGGCGAAGCCGGACGTCGCGATGTCTCCGATCACCTCGCCGCGGCTGCGGGCCGCCTCGATCGAGGTCACGTCGGCGTCCAGCGCCGCGATCGCGTCGATCACGACGTCGAACTCCGAGTAGCAGAGGTGCGTGTGCACCTGCGTGGCCGGCGCAGCGCCGGCGGTCGCGAGGCGGAACGAGCCGACCGACCACTCCAGGTAGGCCGGCTGGTCGGCGCGCTTGAGCGGCAGCAGTTCGCGCAGCGCCGGCTCGTCGACCTGGATGACGCGGATGCCGGCGCCTTCGAGGTCGGCGATCTCGTCGCGAAGGGCGAGCGCCACCTGGTTCGCCGTCTCCCCCAGCGGCTGGTCGTCGCGGACGAACGACCACGCCAGGATCGTCACCGGACCGGTCAGCATCCCCTTCATCGGCTTGTCGGTCAGCGACTGCGCGAAGGCGGACCATGCGACGGTGATCGCCTCGGGACGCGCGACGTCGCCCCACAGGATCGACGGCCGGGTCGCGCGCGAGCCGTAGGACTGCACCCAGCCGTTCTCGGTGACCGCGAAGCCCTCGAGGTTCTCGGCGAAGTACTGCACCATGTCGTTGCGCTCGGCCTCGCCGTGCACGAGAACATCGAGCCCGATGTCCTCCTGCAGCGTCACCACCTGCGCGATCTCATCGCGCAGGAAGCTCGCGTACTCGTCGGCGCTGAGCTCACCGCGGCCGTGCCGTGCACGCGCGCGCCGGATGTCGCCGGTCTGGGGGAACGATCCGATCGTGGTCGTCGGCAGGACCGGGAGTGCGAGCTCGACCTCCTGCGCCGCCACGCGGTCGTCGTAGTCGCCGCGGGCGAAGTCGTCCGCACCGAGCGCCGACGCCCGCTCCCGCACCGCTCCATCGCGCACGCCGGGCGCACTGCGCCGATCCGCGAGCGCGGCGGATGCCTCGGCCAGCGCGTCCGCGATGGCCGGACGGCCACTGACCAGTCCGCGCGCGAGGCTCGCCACCTGCGCCACCTTCTGGTCGGCGAACGCCAGCCACGTCACCAGGCGCGGGTCGAGCGTCGTCTCGTCCTCGACGTCGTGCGGCACATGCTGCAGCGAGGTCGAAGTGCCCGCGCTGATCTCCGACGCTCCGAGCTCGTGCAGCGCCTGCAGCCGCTCCCACGCGGCGTCGAGATCGCCCCGCCACACGTTGCGTCCGTCGACGACTCCGCCCACGAGCGTCTTGCGGTCCAGGCCCGGCACAGCCTCGGGCACCGCACCGCGGGTCAGATCGATGGCGACCGCCTCGATAGGAGCGGCCGCGAGCGCCGTCCACGCCTCGGCCGACAGCTGCGCGTAGCCGGCCGCGACGAGGATCGCGGGCCGGTCGCCACGCACCCCCAGCGCGGCGTATGCGCGGGCCGCGGCATCCGCCAGCGCGGCCGCGTCGGCCGGCAGGCTCTCGCTGACGAGCGCAGGCTCGTCCAGCTGCACCCACTCGGCGCCCGAGGCCCGCAGACTCGCCAGCAGCTCCGCGTACACCGGCAGCAGGTCGTCGAGCCGGCTGAGGGGGTCGAAGCCCTGGGGCGCGGCATCCGTCGCCTTCGCGAGCGCGAGGAGCGTCACCGGGCCCACGATCACCGGGCGAACGGTGAATCCGTCAGCCTTCGCCTCTGCCACCTGGCGCGCGAAGCGGTCGCTCGAGAGGGCGAAGACCGTCTCGGGGCCGACCTCGGGCACGAGGTAGTGGTAGTTCGTGTCGAACCACTTGGTCATCTCGAGGGGGGCGTCCTCGCCCGCACCGCGCGCGGCGGTGAAGTACGCGTCCAGGCCGATGCCGCCGTCGGCATCGCGGAGCGCGCCGAACCGGTCGGGCAGCGCGCCGACCGTGACGGCCGCGTCGTGCACCTGGTCGTAGAACGAGAACGACTCCGGGATCGACGAGTCGTCGCGACCGAGGCCGAGCTCGGCGAGGCGCTCGCGCGTCGCGCGGCGCAGTCCGGCCGCCGTCTGCTCGAGGGTCTCGGCGTCGGTCTGGCCGGACCAATACGCCTCGACCGCGCGCTTCAGCTCGCGGCGGCGCCCGATCCGGGGATAGCCCAGGATCGTGCCGTGGGGGAAGGTGATGCGGGGTTCGGTCATCGTGCTCTCTCTTTCGCTTCGTTCATCTCGGAGTGGGGGTTCTCGGGGGTCGCCGAAGAGACCGTCGGGGCATCCGACGGATCGCGGCGTCCGGGTCAGTGGACGGCGTCGGGCATTCGCGTCGCCGAGGCGAGCACGCCGGCCTCACGCAGCACGTCGAGGACTGTGTCGTGGTTGTTGAACGCGTACAGATGGATGCCGGGCGCGCCGCCGTCCACGACTTCGCGGGCGAGGCGCGCGGCGTGCGCGATGCCCACCTCGCGCTGCCCTTCGGCGGTCGGCTCGAGGTCGAGCGCGATGGCGAGGTCCGCGGGCAGCTGCTCCCCCGTCAGCTCGAGCACGCGGCGCAGCCGAGCGCCCGAGGTGATCGGCATGATGCCGGGGAGGATCGGGATCGTCACTCCGGCGTCGCGCGAACGCGCCACGAAAGCGAGATAGTCGTCGGCGTGGAAGAACAGCTGGGTGATCGCGAGCGTGGCGCCCGCCGCCTGCTTGGCGAGGAGGGCGTCGATGTCCTCGAGCGCGTGGCGCGAGCGGGGGTGACCGTTCGGGAATGCCGCGACCGCGATGTCGACCTGCGCCCGCTTCTCGACGCGCACGGCTCCCGGCACACCCGGGATCAGCGCCTCGGTGTAGGGCTCGCGCTCGGCCTGCACCCGGTCGATCAGCTGCACGAGCTCGGCGGCGCTCGAGAGGTCGCCCAGGAAGGCGTCATCCTCGGAGGCCCCGGCCGGCGGGTCGCCGCGCAGGGCGAGGAAGCTCGTGATGCCGGCATCCAGGAACTCCCGGATCAGCGTGTTGGCGCCCGCGTAGGTGTTGCCCACGCATGTCAGGTGCGCAAGCGGCTCGACGTGGGTCTCGCGGAGGATGTGGGTCAGCAGCTCGAGCGAGCGGCCGCCCGTCGAGCCGCCCGCGCCGTAGGTCACCGAGATGAACCGGGGGTCGACGGACGCCAGATGGCGGATGGTCTCGTGGAGGGCGGCGACGCCGGCATCGGATCGGGGCGGGTACACCTCGAACGAGATCGGCACGGGAGGAGTGCTCAGGTCGATGGACATGGGCCTGCTTCTCAGGGATCGGACTCGGGCTCAGCCGAACGGGAAGACCCGGACGGCCGCGGCACCTCGCCTCCGCCGTGCGGCGGAAGGGGTGTCATCGCGGGCGGGTGCCGGGCTCGGCTGTCGCTCCTGCCCGGAACCCCCAGGTTCGGGGGCGTCCTCGCGGACGACCGGGCGTCGATGCGTCCACGGTAGCGGAGCAGTCCCGCGCCCGGCCTCCTGTGACCTTCTGTTTCGATCGCGCGACGCGCACCGTTGGTCGTACCGTGGTCTGCGTGACGACACCCGACGTTCTCCCGTACGGCAGCTGGCCCTCTCCGATCGCCGCGGCGGAGGTGTCGGCCGCATCTCCCCGCCTCGAGGGCGCCCGCTTCGTCGGCAGCGGCCGCCGCCGGCCCGAAGTCTGGTGGGGCGAGTCCGTCGCCGAGGAGGGAGGACGTTCCGCCGTGCGCCGGCGGGCGGCATCCGGCGCCGTCGTCGATGTGCTCCCGGCGCCGTGGAGTGCGCGGTCGCGCGTGCACGAGTACGGCGGCGGATCGTGGACCGCCGACGACGACGGCGTGCTCTACTTCGTGGAGAAGTCCGACCAGCGC
The DNA here is from genome assembly GCF_044987475.1 of Microbacterium sp. ZW CA_36. Classification (NCBI taxonomy): domain Bacteria; kingdom Bacillati; phylum Actinomycetota; class Actinomycetes; order Micrococcales; family Microbacteriaceae; genus Microbacterium; species Microbacterium sp. ZW CA_36. The sequence goes on along the minus strand of NZ_JBJDRL010000023.1, from coordinate 24,867 downwards.
ATCTGGCGCCTCGCCCCCGACGACGAGCCGCGCCCGCTCACGCCCGACGCCGGCGACGTCCGCTACGGCGGGCTCACGCTGCAGCACGGCCGGCTGCTGGCCGTGCGGGAGGACCACACGGCGGGTGCCGCGCCGGTGCGCGACATCGTCGTCGTCCCCCTCGACGGCTCCGCGCTGCAGCATCCCGAACGCCTCACGTCGCTCGCCGGCGGCAGCGACTTCGTCGCCCATCCCGCGCTCTCGCCGGACGGTGCGCACCTCGCGTGGATCGCCTGGAACCACCCGAACATGGCCTGGGACCGCGCCGAGCTGCGCGTCGGGCGACTCGACGGCGGCGAGGTCGTGGAGTGGACGACCGTGGCGGGCGGCGAATCGTCTCCCGCCGAGGCGCACTCGCCGCTGCAGCCGGTGTGGGTCGGCGACGACGACCTGCTGTACGCCGACGATCCGACCGGCAGGTGGAACCTGTGGCGCCTTCGGCTCACGGCCGACCTTCACCACGAACAGGTCGCGCCGGGCGATGCCGACACCGGGGGGCCGCTGTGGGTGCTCGGCACCCGCTGGTTCACGGCCCTGGACGACGGCCGCGTCGTCGCGGTGCAGACCGACGGGTCGGACGCGCTCGTGCGGATCGACCTTGACGGAACGGAGCGCGTGCTGCCGCTCGACGCCGTCACGCGGCTCTCGATCGAGGACGCCCGCGGCCGCCGTGTTCTCGTCTCCGGCGCCGGCTCCGGCGGTGCCGGGCTCTGGGAGCTGGACGTCGACGACCCCGGAGCGGCGCGGCTGGTCGTCGGCGGCGCCTCACCCTGGGGCGCGGAATGGATGCCGCGGGCGCGCGCCGTCACCGTGCCCGGGCCGCATGGACCCGTGCACGCGTTCGACTACCCGCCGACCAACCCGCGCGTCGTCGGGTCCGGCGACGAGAAGCCGCCGTACGTGGTCTTCGTCCACGGCGGGCCGACCGCTCACGTCGGCGGCGCGGCATCCGGCAAGATCGCCTACCTGACGAGCCGCGGCATCGGGGTGCTCGACGTCAACTACGGCGGCTCGAGCGGGTACGGACGGGCTTACCGGGAGCGTCTGCTCGGACAGTGGGGCGTCGTCGACGTCGACGATGTGGTGGCCGCGGCGCGGGGCCTGGCCGCGTCGGGCACGGCCGACGGGAGTCGTCTGGCCGTCGCAGGAGGCTCCGCCGGCGGATGGACGGTGCTCTGCGCACTCGCGAACTCGGACGCCTTCGCCGCGGGCATCAGCCGCTACGGCGTCGCGGACCTGCGCCGTCTCGCCGAAGACACCCACGACTTCGAGGCCCGCTATCTCGACGGGATGGTCGGCCCGCTCCCCGAGGCCGAGGAGCTGTACGTCGAGCGGTCGCCGCTGACGCACCTCGATCGGATGCGGACGCCGCTGCTGATCGAGCAGGGACTGGAGGATCGGGTCGTGCCGCCCTCGCAGTCGGAGGCGGTGCGCGACGCCCTCGCGGCGAACGGCGTCCCGCACGCGTACCTGGCGTTCGAGGGTGAAGGCCACGGCTTCCGCAGCGCCGACACGCTCGTGCGCACGATGGAGGCCGAGCTGTCGTTCCTCGGCCAGGTCCTCGGGTTCGAGACGCCGGGCGTACCGCGGCTCGATCTCGCCTGAACGCGCGCGTGCCGTCCCGCTCCTGCGCCCGGCAGGAGCGGGACGACGCGCGTCAGACCTCGAACGGAGCGAGACGCGCGGCGAGATGCTCGCCCACGCGAGCGTGGACGGCCGTGCCGCCCTCCTCGTGCTCCTGCGACAGGATCATGCCCTGCTCGTGGATGGCGGACACCAGGTCGCCGCGGTCGTACGGCACCAGTGCGCGCACCTCCACCGCCGGAAGCGGCAGCGCGTCCTCGATCGCCGTCCGGAGCTCCTCGATGCCCTCGCCGGTGCGCGACGACGCGAAGATCGCCCTCGGCTCGAGACCGCGCAGCAGCAGACGGGTGTCGTCGTCGACGAGATCAGCCTTGTTGAACACGATCAGCTCGGGGATGTCGCGCGCCCCGACATCGCCGATCACGTCACGCACCGTCGCGAGCTGGGCGGCCGGATCCGGGTGCGAGCCGTCGACCACGTGCACGATGACGTCGGCATCGCCGACCTCTTCGAGCGTCGAGCGGAACGCCTCGACCAGCTGGTGCGGCAGGTTGCGCACGAACCCGACGGTGTCGGTGAGCGTGTAGACGCGGCCGTCGCTCGTCTCGCTGCGCCGGACGGTCGCGTCCAGCGTCGCGAAGAGGGCGTTCTCGACCAGCACGCCCGCGCTCGTCAGCCGGTTCAGCAGCGACGACTTGCCGGCGTTCGTGTACCCGGCGATCGCGACCGAGGGGATCGTGTTCCGCTTGCGCTCGGCGCGCTTTGCGTCGCGCGCCGGTGCGAACTCGCGGATCTGCCGGCGCAGCATGGCCATCCGCGTGCGGATGCGACGACGATCGAGCTCGATCTTCGTCTCACCGGGTCCGCGCGAGCCCATGCCCGCGCCGCCGGCGCCCACCTGGCCACCTGCCTGGCGGCTCATCGAGTCACCCCAGCCGCGCAGGCGCGGGAGCAGGTACTCGAGCTGTGCGAGCTCGACCTGCGCCTTGCCCTCGCGACTCTTGGCGTGCTGGCTGAAGATGTCGAGGATCACCGTCGTGCGGTCGATCACCTTGACTTTCACCACGTCCTCGAGTGCACGTCGCTGGCTCGGTGCGAGTTCGGTGTCGGCGATCACGGTGTCGGCGCCCACGGCGGCGACGATGTCGCGCAGCTCCTCGGCCTTGCCGCGTCCCACGTAGGTCGCGGGATCCGGGTGCGGCCGCCGCTGCAGCACGCCGTCGAGCACGACGGCGCCGGCGGTCTCGGCCAGCGCCGACAGCTCGCGCAGCGAGTTCTCGGCGTCCTCCGTCTCGCCCTGCGCGTGCACGCCGACCAGCACGACGTTCTCGAGTCGCAGCTGGCGGTACTCGACCTCGGTGACGTCCTCGAGCTCGGTGGAGAGCCCCGGAACGCGGCGCAGCGCCGCACGCTCCTCGCGGTCCCACTGCTCGCCGTCGGTGTCTGCGCGCCCGATCGTGGTCTCGTCCTGGAGCGCCTGGGCGGCTCCGAAGACGTGCACCCCCGAGCGCGCTTCGGCGCGCGCCAGCACGCGATCCACCGGGTCGACCGGCGTCTCGTCGGTGCTCTGGGGTGTCGTCGTATCCGTCATGTGTTCCTTTCGGGATGCCTTTTCCGACGCTCATCGGCCGGTTCGCGGCATCCGTGAATTCTACGCTCCCCTCCCGGGGAGCACCTCCGCTAGGCTCGTCAGCCATGGGGAGCGACCACTATTTCAGTGCGACGCCCGCCAGCCCCGAGAATCTGCGCCGCATCCGCGTCTCGCTGGCCGGACGCGATCTCGAGGTCACCACAGCCGGGGGCGTCTTCAGCCCCGACCATGTGGACTCGGGAACCGCGGTGCTGCTGTCGAACACTCCCCCGCCGCCGGCTGGAGGGAACTTCCTCGACCTCGGCTGCGGGTGGGGACCGATCGCACTCAGCCTCGCACTCGACGCCCCGCACGCGACCGTGTGGGCCGTCGACGTGAACGAACGAGCACTGGACCTCGTGCGGCGCAACGCGGCGGATCTCGGGCTCACGAATGTCAACGCCACGCTGCCCGACGATGTTCCCGACGACGTCGTGTTCCGCACCATCCGCTCGAATCCCCCCATCCGCGTCGGCAAGAACGAGCTGCACGGCCTGCTCGAGCGGTGGATCCCCCGCCTCGACGAGCGCGCCGACGCCTGGCTGGTGGTCCAGCGCAATCTCGGGTCGGACTCGCTCCAGCGATGGCTCGCGTCGACGCTCGATCGTCGCTTCAGCGTCTACCGCGCCGCGACGGCGCGCGGATTCCGGGTGCTCAAGGTGCGACGCCACGGCTCGCCCCAGAGCGAGCCGATCACGCTGCCCGAACTCTGAGCGCCGCTACGCGAGCGTGACGTCGCCGGTGTAGACCAGGGTCGCCGGCCCTGACAGCAGCACGTGCCGCTCGCCGTCGAGCTCCGGCATCCGCACGCCCAGCGTGCCGCCGGGAACGTCAACGACCCAGTGGTCCGGCGCGGCGGGACCTGCCCAGTGCCGCACGGCCAGCGCCGCGGCCGCGACGCCCGTGCCGCAGCTCAGCGTCTCGCCGACTCCACGCTCGAACACGCGCATGCGGATCGCCCCGACGCCGTCGCGCACGAGAGGGTCGCTGGGCACGACGAACTCGACGTTCGCGCCATGCGCGGGCTCCGGGTGCAGCTGCGGCTGCGCCGCGAGGTCGAGGCCCTCCAGCTCGACGTCGTCGGGGAGCGCCACGACCACATGCGGGTTGCCCACGTCGATCCCGATGCCGGGACGCGGCGCTCCACCGCCGCGGGTGCGGACCAGCACGCCCGAGTCGTCGACCGCGAACCGGCCGAGGTCGACCTCGAAGCCGCGATCGCTGCGGGTGACGGTCTTGACGCCGGCCCGGGTGCCGATCGCGAGCGGTGCAGCGTCGACGTCGGCCCAGCCGACATCCACGAGGTAGCGGGCGAACACCCGGATGCCGTTGCCGCACATCTCGGCCTTCGAGCCGTCGGCGTTGCGGTAGTCCATGAACCACTCGGCTCCGGAAGCCGCCGCGTCGGCTCCCTCGGCCATCGCGCTCGCCCGCACCACCCGCAGGATGCCATCGCCGCCGATGCCGAAGCGCCGGTCGCACAGCACGGCGACCTGGTCGTCGGTGAGATCGAGCGCGCCGTCGGGGTCGGGGACGATCACGAAGTCGTTGCCGGTGCCGTGGCCCTTGGTGAACGCGATCGTCTGCGGCATCGTCACAGTCTACGGTCGCCGGCGCTCCCTCCTCCGCGGCTGCGGTCGCTGTCGGTGGCGCTGGCGCCGGCGCTGTCACATCCCGGCACGCCGCGGTGTCTTGTGGGTAGGACCATCAGGAGGAGACAGCATGCGCGGCATCGCGATCGAGACCGACCGGGCTCGCGGCGAGGACGGGCGTCGCCGGTCGCAGACCGACCGGCTCGCCGAGCGCCTCGGGAGCATCACCGTGTTCGGTCACCGCATCGACGGCACCTGGGCGGAGCTCCGTCGCCGCCGCGTCCCCACCCACTGGACCAACGTGTTCGGGGCCGTCACGCTGGGGTCCCTCGTCGTCGTGACGGTGACGGGCATCCTGCTGATGTTCTTCTACACACCGTCGAGCGAGGGCACGGTGTACGCCGGGTCGTACGCTCCCCTTCACGGCACCGAGGTGTCGAAGGCGTTCGCCTCGACGATGCACGTCACGTTCGACGTGCCGGGCGGCGTGGTCCTGCGACAGGCGCATCACTGGGCAGCACTGCTCCTGCCCGCCGCTATCACCGTGCAGCTGGTGTCGACCTTCTTCACCGGCGCCTTCCGACGGCCCCGGCGTGCCATGTGGGTGCTGCTGCTCCTGGCGCTGATCGCCGCCCTTGCGAGCGGGTGGAGCGGCTACGCACTGCCTGACGACATGCTGTCGGGCACCGGCCTGCGGATCGTCGAGGGCATCCTCCTCGGCATCCCGGTCATCGGCACGTGGCTCGCGTCCGTCCTCTTCGGCGGGGCGTTTCCGGGCCGGATCATCGAGAACCTGTATCCGCTCCACATCGTGGTCTTCCCCGGAGCGCTCCTCGCGCTCGTCGCGCTCCGCGCCCTCGCGGCGTGGCGGCATGGCCCGCCGCAGTTCCCCGGTCGCGGCCACACGCCCGAGAACGTGGTCGGCGTGGCTCTCGTCCCGACAGCCGCCACCCGGGCGGGCGGGCTGTTCCTCGTCGTCACAGGGCTGCTGCTGCTGATCTCGGCGACCGTCACGGTGAGCCCGATCTGGCTCTACGGTCCCGCCGACCCGGGCAACGCCGGTGCGGGAAGCCAGCCGGACTGGTACACCGGGTTCCTCGACGGCGCCCTGCGCCTGGTGCCGCCGGGGTGGGAGTTCGTGTGGCTCGGCCGCACCTGGACGATGGCGATCCTGGCCCCGCTCGCCGTCGTCGGCGCCTTCTTCGCCGCCGTCGCCGCATACCCGTTCCTCGAGGAGTGGGTCACGGGAGACCGTCGGGACCACCACCTCCTCGACCGGCCTCGCTTCGCGGCGACGCGCACCGGCCTCGGCGTCGCCGGACTCGTGTTCGTGGGTGTCCTCTGGGCGGCGGGCGGCGCCGATATCATCGCCACCGCGTTCTCGGTCAGCATCGAGCACGTGATCACCGCGCTGCAGGTGGCGCTCATCGTCGCGCCTTTCGTGGCGTTCACGATCGCTCGCCGCGTCTGCTTCGGTCTGCAGCGGAAGGACGCCGGCCTGCTCCGGCACGGGTACGAGACCGGGCGGATCGTCCGCCTCCCGGGCGGCGAGTACGTCGAGATCCACCAGCCACTCGACGAGACCGAGCGGGCTCGTCTCGCGATGCCGGACGATCCGACGGGAAGCGCTCATGAGCCGATCACGGGCGAGGCGGGTCCGCTCACGCGTCGCCTGCGCCTGGGTATGCGCAGGTACTACAACGGGGGCCGCATCGACGCCGAGCCCGCCGATCACGAGCCGCGTGACAGCACGCGAGCGCTCGAGGCGCCTGTCAGTCGGCGATGAGACGCTTTCCGGTGGCCCACGTCTCGAACGTCTCGTAGCCGAGCGCCCCGTAGAAGCCGTGCGCCGAGTTGTTCTCGGGGCGGACCATCAGCTGCACCTTGGGGCAGCCCAGCTCCAGGAGCCGCTCCTCGGCGACCTCGACGAGGCGGCGTCCGATGCCCTCCCCTCGCCGGGCGGGATCGCTCGCGAGGTAGTAGAGCCATCCGCGGTGCCCGTCGTATCCCGCCATGACGGAGCCGACGATCGCGCCGGCGGCGACGGCGACGAGGAACAGCTCCGGCTGCACCGAGAGCTTGCGGTTGATGTCCTGGTAGGGGTTGTTCCACGGGCGGGTGAGGCCCGTGGCCTGCCACAGCGACACCACAGCCTCGGTGTCGGCCAGTTCGAAGGGCCGGATCGCGATGCTCATGCCGACGAGTCTGCCAGGCCAGCGGCATCCGCTCCGGATTCCACCCACCGCAGCGCGTCATAGCGCCGGAACCATGAGACCTGCCGGCGGGCGTACCGGCGGGTCAGCGCCTGGGTCTCGGCGATCGCCTGGGCCTCGGTCATCTCGCCGGTCAGCTGTGCGAGCGCCTGCGCGTAGCCGATCGCGCGCCGCGCGGTGACGCCGCGCTCGAGCCCCCTCTCACGCAGCGCGCGGACCTCATCGAGGATCCCGTCGCGCCACATCGCATCGACGCGGGCGTCGAGGCGGACGACCAGCTCGTCGCGGGGCACCGCCACGCCGACGACGCGAGTCGCCGCGTGCCACAGCACCGGCTCTTCAGGAAGCGCCGCGCCGTGCGTGCGCTCTCCGAGCTCGAGCACTTCGAGCGCGCGCACGATGCGGCGTCCGTTGCGGGGATCGACCCTGGCCGCGGTGGCCGGGTCGAGCTCGCGCAGGCGAGCATAGAGGGCGCCGGGGCCGTGAGCGTCCAGCTCGCCCTCGAGACGCGCCCGCAGCTGCTCGTCGCGGGGCGGGAAGCGGAAGTCGAAGAGCACGCTCGACACGTACAGCCCCGAGCCGCCCACGAGGATCGCATCGGAGCCGCGGCCGTGGATCTCGCGGATCGCGGTGCGCGCGGCATCCTGATACCAGGCGACCGCCGCGTCGTCGGTGACCTCGAGCATGTCGAAGAGGTGGTGCGGGATGCCGCGCCGCTCGGCCTCGGGGAGCTTGGCCGTGCCGATGTCCATGCCGCGGTAGAGCTGCATCGCATCGGCGTTGACGATCTCGACCCCTCGACCGCGCACGGCCAGCGCCTCGGCGAGATCGAGCGACAGCGCGGTCTTGCCGGTCCCCGTCGCGCCGACCACGGCCCACAGCCGCGGCTGCGAGGCCGCAGCGTCGTCTGCGGAGGGGCCGTCGCTCACGGTCGGGTCAGACGCCGATGCGGAGGGTCGGCAGTCCCAGCGACACCGCGCGCGGCGCGCCGGCGTCGCCCGCCGGTGTCGGCACGCCGCAGGATTCCGCCTGCGAACGGTCCCACGCGTCACCGGAGCGGGTGCGGCGGATGCGCAGCGGCACGCCGTCCGGTGCGTCGGCGAGCAGGTGGAACGGCGCGGCGTGCGTCACGACGACCGAGACGACGTCGCCGGGCCGCGGGATCTCGGACCCCGTGGGCACCTCGAAGTGAACGAGGCGATTGTCTTCGGCGCGACCGGTGAGCCGGTGCGTCTCGGCATCCTTCTTGCCCTCGCCCATCGAGACCAGCACCTGCACCTCGCGACCGAGCTGCTTCTGGTTCTCTTCGAGCGAGATGCGCTCCTGTAGGGCGATCAGGCGCTCGTAGCGCTCCTGCACGATCTCTTTCGGCACCTGGTCGGGCATCGTGGCCGCCGGCGTGCCCTCGCGGATCGAGTACTGGAACGTGAACGCACTCGCGAAGCGCGCCTGTTCGACGACGCGCATCGTGTCTTCGAAGTCCTCATCGGTCTCGCCGGGGAAGCCGACGATGATGTCGGTCGAGATCGCAGCGTCGGGCATCTTGGCGCGCACCCGGTCGAGGATGCCGAGGAACCGCTCGCTGCGGTACGACCGGCGCATCGCCTTGAGGATGCGGTCGCTGCCGGACTGCAGCGGCATGTGCAGCTGCGGCATGACGGCCGCGGTCTCGGCCATCGCGTCGATGACGTCGTCGGTGAAGGCGGCCGGGTGCGGACTCGTGAAACGGATGCGCTCGAGGCCGTCGATCTCACCCGCCGCGCGCAGCAGCTTGCCGAAGGCCTGACGGTCGCCGAACTCGACGCCGTACGAGTTGACGTTCTGACCCAGGAGCGTTACCTCCATCGCGCCGTCGTCGACCAGCAGGCGGATCTCGTTCAGGATGTCGCCGGGGCGACGGTCCTTCTCCTTGCCGCGCAGGCTGGGCACGATGCAGAACGTGCACGTGTTGTTGCAGCCCACCGAGATCGACACCCAGCCGCTGTAGATGCTGTCGCGCTTCGTGGGCAGGGTCGACGGGAAGATCTCGAGCGACTCCAGGATCTCGAGCTCGGCCTCGCCGTTGTGGCGCGCGCGCTCGAGCAGGCTCGGCAGCGACCCCATGTTGTGCGTGCCGAAGACGACATCGACCCAGGGCGCCTTCTGCTGGACGACGTCCTTGTCCATCTGGGCCAGGCATCCGCCGACGGCGATCTGCATGCCGTCGTGCTTGTCCTTGCGCGACTTGAGGTGGCCGAGCGTGCCGTAGAGCTTGCCTGCGGCGTTGTCGCGCACGGCGCAGGTGTTGATGACAACGACGTCGGCCTCTTCGCCGGCTTCTGCGCGGACGTAGCCGGCGCTCTCGAGCGAACCGGAGAGGCGCTCGGAGTCGTGCACGTTCATCTGGCAGCCGAACGTGCGCACCTCGTAGGTGCGGGCACGGCCATCGACGTCGTTCGCGGCCGGCGACGGCGCGATGAGAGTCGGGGAAGCGGAAGGCGAAGACATGATGTCGCCATTCTACGAGCCGCGCGCAGGCAGGGAGTCTGGACGGATGCCGTGCCCGCCGCGTCGGCGAACGGCGGGCGACGTCGGACGGGTGCGCCGGCGCCCGCTCAGCGCTCTTCGAACCGCACGCGGCCGGCGGGACGCGTCGTCTCTTCCAGCGCCGTCCGCGCGGCGTTCAACGCCAGGGAGCCGCCGTATCCGCGCCGTGCGAGCTGTCCTGCCAGGCGACGCAGTGCGACGTCGCGTTCGAGCCCACGCAGCGATCCGGCCTTCGTCCGCGCGAACTCGAGTGCGCGCTCGGCGTCGTCGTCGGGAAGCTCCGCGAGCGCGGCGTCTGCCACGTCGCGAGGCACGCCTCGTTTGGCGAGGCTCTGGGCGACGACCTGGCGCCCCTGCCCCTTGCGGTCGACTCCGGCGTGCACGACCTGCTCGGCGAGGCGTGCGTCGTCGAGGTAGCCGCGCTCGAGGAAGGCGTCGAGGATCGCACCGACGGCGTCGCCGTCGAGGTCGTACTGGCCGAGGTACGTCTTCGCCTCGGACACCGACAGCTGCCTGCCGCGAAGCTTCTTCACGAGACCGCGCTCGGCAGTCGCCGCCGCGTCGGCGTCGCCATCCAATGGTTCGCGGGATCTGCTGTGACCACGCGAGCGCGTCCTGTCCGCACGCTCTGCGGCCAGGTCGATGGGAGGGGCATCCTCCCCCGCCGTCGGCGGGGCATCCTGGGGCTCGGCTCGCTCCTGGACACCCTCCGAGGTCGGATCGCTCCTCGCCGCAGCTGCCGCGCCGGGGAAGGGCGAATCGTCGACAGGCGTGTGAAGGCGATCCTCGAGCGCCTGCTGCACCTCGGCAGCGGTCTTCGGGAACGCACGTGCTCCCCCGCCGCCGAAGAGCGGGGTCACGGGTGCGAGTCCGTCGTCGGTCTCGACGTCGGACTCGTCCCCGCTGTCGACGAATCGGACCATCAGGCCGGCCGGCGCGCTGCGAGCTCGTCCTCGACCGAGCCCTCGACGGCACCCTTGGGGACGCCGATGCCGAGCTTCGTCTTGATCTTCGACTCGATCTCGGCCGCGACGTCCGCGTTCTTGATGAGGAAGTTGCGGGCATTCTCCTTGCCCTGGCCGAGCTGCTCGCCTTCGTAGGTGTACCAGGCGCCGGACTTCTTGACGATGCCGTGCTCCACACCGAAGTCGATGAGGCTGCCCTCGCGCGAGATGCCGACGCCGTACAGGATGTCGAACTCGGCCTGCTTGAACGGCGGCGCCATCTTGTTCTTGACCACCTTGACGCGCGTGCGGTTTCCGACCGCCTCGGTGCCGTCCTTCAGGGTCTCGATGCGACGGATGTCGAGACGCACCGATGCGTAGAACTTCAGCGCCTTGCCGCCCGCGGTGGTCTCGGGCGAGCCGAAGAACACGCCGATCTTCTCGCGCAGCTGGTTGATGAAGATCATCGTGGTGTTGGTCTGGTTGAGACCACCGGTGAGCTTGCGGAGCGCCTGCGACATGAGGCGCGCCTGCAGACCCACGTGCGAGTCGCCCATCTCACCCTCGATCTCGGCCTTGGGCACGAGCGCCGCGACCGAGTCGATCACGATGAGGTCGATGGCGCCGGAACGCACCAGCATGTCGGCGATCTCGAGCGCCTGCTCACCGGTGTCGGGCTGCGACACGAGCAGCGCGTCGATGTCGACGCCCAGCTTCTGCGCGTAGTCGGGGTCGAGGGCGTGCTCCGCGTCGATGAACGCGGCGATGCCTCCCGCGCGCTGTGCATTGGCGATCGCGTGCAGGGTGAGCGTCGTCTTACCCGACGACTCCGGGCCGTAGATCTCGATGATGCGGCCGCGCGGGAGCCCGCCGATGCCGAGGGCGACATCGAGGGCGATCGAGCCGGTGGGCACGACCTCGACGGGAGCGCGCTCGTCGCTGCCGAGGCGCATCACCGAGCCTTTCCCGAACTGCCGGTCGATCTGGGCGAGGGCCGATTCCAGGGCTTTCTCGCGGTCAACGGGTGATGGCATGACGTGCTCCTCTATGCTCGCGTTCCGTCGCCTGTAGGCTGTCGCGCTCCGGCCCGGTGGGACGGATGCTGCGACAAGGCGTGAGGTGTCGTTCGACGCTGTCCACGTTAGGGAGGGGCTCCGACATCCGTCTTCGCTTCTTCCGCGTCCGTGGAAAACACGCTCTCGACACCTGCTGTGCAGGAGCCTACGCCGTAATCGAACACTTGTTCGATGACACGCCGCAGAGCGGCCCGGCCGAGAAGGGGGCGGAGCGCGGGTCAGCGACGACGCGGCTCGAGGCGGCCGACGCCGTAGCGGCGTTCGGCGGGAACGTCGAGCTCGTCGCACAGAGCGAGCCAGACTTCGCGCGGGTCGACGCCCGCCGCGATCGCCTGCGCGGCGGTGCGTCCGCCGACCTTCGACAGGAAGAGATCGGTCACGACGACGCCGGCACGCGCGCCGAATTCGTCCGCGACCGCGCGGTCGAACTCACTGCGTCGCATGGCGATCGTCGGTTCCTGAGGTCGGTTGCAGGCGAGGAGGCCGGATCAGCGCAGGGAGAGCTCGGCGTCGACCGAGGCGACCAGGTCGTCGGGGACCACGTCGGGGAACGTCTGGATTCCCTCAAGCACCGAGATGCGATCGCCGACTTCGCGCATGATCGTCGAGATGGGGACGTCCAGAGCCTCGGCCACGGAGGCGAGGATCTCGCTCGAGGCCTCCTTCTGGCCGCGCTCGACCTCGCTCAGATAGCCCAGCGCGACACTCGCGCGACTGGCGACCTGGCGGAGGGTGCGCCCCTTCTGCTGGCGGAAATCACGAAGCACTTCACCGATTTCTTGACGTACCAGGATCATCAGGGCCCCTCCTCACTTCTGATTCCACCGTCTTCCGGGTGCCCAACAGTACAGCACCGGATGATGCCAATCTAATCCCGACAACTGGGCAATGGGTGGGAATCACCGAATGTAACCGAGACGAAACACCTTCTGTTCCCGAAGCCGGAGCGACGGATCCCGGATGCCTCAGACCACGGTGAGCGCGAGCTCGAGCACCCGGTGCACGGCCTGCGTGCGGATCTCGTCGCGCGATCCGGACAGTGCGAGGGACGATACGACGACCCTCTCGGGCGTCGCGACGGCGACGTGGACGGTGCCGACCGGCCGGCCGTCCTGCGGATCAGGACCGGCGACACCGGTGGTCGCGAGGCCGACGTCGGCGCGCAGAGCGCGTCGCACGCCCTGCGCCATCTGCGCGGCGACATCGGGATCCACCGGTCCCCGCTCGGCCAGCAGTGCGGCATCGACGCCGAGCTGACTGGCCTTGACGTCTGTGGCGTAGGCGACGATCCCTCCGCGCACGTGCGCGGAGGCGCCCGGCACATCGACGAGCGAGGCCGTGACGCGCCCGCCCGTCAGCGACTCGGCCGCCGCGATCGACCAGCCTCGTCCGGCCAGCCGACCCAGCAGCGCAGCAGCATGAGGAATTCCCGGTGGCGCCGCCTCGCGCCCGCTCGCCGGCCGGCCGGCTGCGGTGTCCGTCACGCACCGCTCCGCTTGGCGCGCGCGGCCCGCAGCTCGGTGACGATGTAGTCGATGCCGCTGGCGATCGTGAGGATCACCGCGATCGTCATGAGCACGCCGTTGACCCAGAAGATCCAGTCGCCGACGAGCGTCCACAGCGGAAGGAGCGCGAGCGACAGGGCGACGCCCTGGGCGAGAGTCTTGAGCTTGCCCATCCAGGCCGCCGCGAGCACGTGGTCGCTCACCACCATGAAGCGGTAGACCGTGATGCCGATCTCGCGGATCAGGACGACGATCGTGATCCACCACGGAAGCTCGCCGAGGATCGACAGTCCGATGAACGCGAATCCGGTGAGCACCTTGTCGGCGATGGGATCGAGGAGCTTGCCGAGATCGGTCACGATGTCGTGCTTGCGCGCGAGGTAGCCGTCGATCCCGTCGGACGCGATCGCCACGATGAACAGCGCACCGGCCCACCAGCGCAGCGCCCCGTCCGCTCCCCCGTCGGCGAGGAGCATCCACAGGAAGACCGGCGCGCACAGGATGCGCACGATCGTGATCGCGTTGGGCAGCTGCCGGGGGATCGCCATGGCCCGAGCCTATCGGCGCCCACGGCACGGGCGAGCCCACCCGAGTGCGGCCGATGGATCGCGGCCGCTCAGTCGCGGCCGGTGAGCCCCCACGCGTCCTCGGAGCCGTCTTCGCCCTCGACCACGGGGTAGCCGTCGTACTGGGAGCCCACGGCATCCGTTCCGTACCGATCGTCCGCGGGTGCAGCGGGAGGAGCGGCGGGCGCTGCCGGCGCCGCGGCGGGCACATCGTCGCCGCGCATGCGCGCGAGCACCGACGGCAGCTGCTCGACGGTCACGAGCACGTCGCGGGCCTTCGATCCCTCGGAGGGGCCGACGACCTCGCGCGATTCGAGGAGGTCCATGAGACGTCCGGCCTTCGCGAAGCCGACGCGCAGCTTGCGCTGGAGCATCGACGTCGACCCGAACTGGCTCGACACCACCAGCTCGGCGGCCGCCAGCAGGAGCTCGAGATCGTCGCCGATGTCGGCGTCGATCTCCTTCTTATCGGCCACGGCAGCCACGTCGGCGCGGTACTCGGGACGCGCCTGGTTCGTCACGTGCTTGACGACCGACTCGATCTCCTTCTCGCTCACCCACGCGCCCTGCACGCGGATCGCCTTCGAGGCGCCCATCGGCAGGAACAGGCCGTCTCCCTGGCCGATCAGGCGGTCGGCGCCGGGCTGGTCGAGGATCACGCGGGAGTCGGTGACGCTGGTCACCGCGAACGCGAGCCGCGAGGGCACGTTGGCCTTGATGAGCCCCGTGACGACGTCGACCGACGGTCGCTGCGTCGCGAGGACGAGATGGATGCCGCTGGCCCGGGCGAGCTGGGTGATGCGGACGATCGAGTCCTCGACGTCGCGCGGGGCCACCATCATCAGGTCGGCGAGCTCGTCGACCACCACGAGGAGGTACGGGTACGGCTTCAGCACGCGCTCGCTGCCCGGCGGAAGGGTGATCTCGCCGGCCACGACGGCCTTGTTGAAGTCGTCGATGTGGCGGAAGCCGAAGGAGGCGAGGTCGTCGTACCTCATGTCCATCTCCTTCACGACCCACTGCAGCGCCTCGGCGGCCTTCTTGGGGTTCGTGATGATGGGGGTGATGAGGTGCGGCACACCGGCGTACGACGTGAGCTCGACCCGCTTGGGGTCGATGAGCACCATGCGCACATCGGCGGGCTTGGCGCGCATCAGGAGGCTCGTGATCATCGAGTTGACGAAGCTCGACTTTCCGGAACCGGTCGAGCCGGCCACGAGGAGGTGCGGCATCTTGGCGAGGTTGGCCACCACGTAGCCGCCGCCGACGTCCTTGCCCACGCCGATCGTCATGGGATGCGTCTGGTTGGTGGCGGTGGTCGAGCGGAGCACGTCGCCGAGCGTCACGATCTCGCGGTCGATGTTCGGGATCTCGACGCCGATCGCGCTCTTGCCGGGGATCGGCGCGAGGATGCGCACCTCGTTCGAGGCGACCGCGTACGCGATGTTGTTGGTGAGGGCGGTGATGCGCTCGACCTTGACACCCGGGCCGAGTGCGATCTCGTACTGGGTCACTGTCGGCCCCCGCGAGAAGCCCGTCACCCGCGCATCGACCGAGAACTGGTCGAGCACACTGGTGATCGCGCGCACCGTGTCGTCGTTCGCCTGCGAGCGTGCCACGTGCGGCGAGCCCGCCGCCAGCGCGTTGACGGACGGCAGCCGGTAGGGCGCCGAGGGCGAGTCGACCGCGGTGCTCGAGCCGATGCCGTCGAGGCCGGGAAGGGTGCCGTCGTCCTCGATGACCTGGGCGTCGTCGCGCAGCGACGTGCGTGACGAGGTGGCCGCCTTGGCCGCCGACAGCACGGCGGGATCGATGACCTCGGTGAGCGCGTCCGCAGCCGGCGCGGGCGGCGGTGTGACAGGCGGCACGATGGCCTGCTCGAATCCGCCCTGCGCCGAGCCCGCCGGCAGCAGCTCGGTGAGGTCCTGGGATCCGAGCCCGCCCTCAGGGTCCTTCTCCCGGCCGGTCTTGTTGCGACGCCAGAACGGGATCGACGGATCGCCCTCGTCTTCCCGGGCGGCGTCGGCGGCGGCATCCGTCGCCTTCTCCTCCCGCGGCTCGGCGCCGAACATCCACGCGTACAGCTCGCCGAGACGGCGTCCGATGCGGTTCGGCGGCGTCTTGGTGATGATCAGGACGCTGAGGACTGCCAGGAGCGACAGGACGATGTACGCGCCGACGTCGGTCAGCACGATGGCGAGCGGCTCGCCCAGCATCCATCCGAACAGCCCGCCCGCCGCGCTCAGCGCAGGAAGGTATTCGCTCGGCTGAGGGCGACCCCCGGCGACATGGCAGAAACCGGCGATCGTGACCAGCAGCAGCCCGAAGCCGATGCCGACGCGGCCGTTGTCGTGCACCGACGAGGGATGCCGGAACATCCAGCCCGCGAGCATCAGCAGGAGCACCGGCAGCACGAAGGCCTCACGGCCGATGAGTGCGCCTACCGAGTAGGCGCTGATCGTCTTCGCGACCTCGCTGCCGATGAAGAACCACTCGTTGACGGCGCCGGCGACCGCCAGCAGCACCAGCAGGAACGGGAAGCCGTCGCGGCGCTGGTCCTTCTCGAGCGTCTCGGGGCCGAAAGCACGGAACAGGCCGCCGGTCGCGTGGGCGAGGCCGAGCCAGGCCCGCACGACGACGGGGGGCCGCTCAGGCTGATCGACGTAGCGCTTGGGCGCGGGGGCCGGCTTGGCGGCTGCGGGCTTGCGAGCCGTCGACGACGCGTTCGAACGCGCGCTCGTCGACGCGCTCGAAGACGCGCGCGAACCCTTGGTCGGGCTTGAGCTCCTGGCCATCCCTCCACGCTACGGCGGCGGCCCGACATTTCCGCGCAACCACGCCGCCCGGCCATCGACGCGCGGCGTCGTGGACGGCTGCCGAATCGCGCCGCGGGCGCCCCGCAGGGTCAGCGCAGCCGCTTCACCATCGTGTCGCGACCCGAGCCGCTCTGCGTCACGGCGAAGCCCTCGCTGCGGTACAGCGTCGACGCGAAATTGCCGCGCTCGACGCTCAGGCTGATGCGCGCGAAGCCCTGGGCGCCCGCGTGCTCGCACAGCCGCTGCAGCAGGGCCCGCCCGACGCCGTGGGCGCGAAAGATCGGGCGGACGCCGATGATCAGTTCCGGGACACCCGTTCCGACGTACCCGAACCCCGGATCGCTGCGGGGAAGCATCCGATACCACGCGGCGCCCACGGGCTCGCCGTTCAGATCCTCCGCCACGAAGCCGGCGTCGCCCGGGCGCATCCAGCCGGAGACGTAGCGCCGGTGATCCGCCCCGCTCATGACCTCGTGCCGCGGCCGTGCGCCGCCCTGCCGCCAGTTCGCCGCCTCGACGACCATGTCGCCTAGGAACACGCCGTCTGCCGACACGGCGGGACGGATGCGGAACGAAGAGGCCACGAGGGCGATGCTACGGCGCGCACGTTACGACGCGATAACGGGCGCTGACCGATCGACGCATCGCCTTCCGGCGCGCGCAGAGCGCAGCCCCGGAACACCCGGTCCTGAGCGAGGGGGCTACGCCTCGATCACGAGCGGCACGATCATCGGCCGGCGACGCAGCGACTGGTTCACCCAGCGGCCGATCGTACGGCGCACGATCTGCGACAGCGCGTGCGGATCGCGGACACCCGACTTGGCGGCCTCGGCGAGCGCGGCGGCGATCTTGGGCTTGACGTCCTCGAAGACGGCGTCGTCCTCGGCGAAGCCGCGGGCGTGCACCTCCGGTCCCGAGATCACGTTGCCGGTCGAGGCATCGACGACCACGATCACCGAGATGAAGCCCTCTTCGCCGAGGATCCGGCGATCCTTGAGGTCGGCATCCGTGATCTCGCCCACGGTCGATCCGTCCACGTAGACGAAGCCCAGGTCGAGCTGGCCGACCATGCGCGCGTCGCCGTCCTTGAGATCGATGACGGTGCCGTTCTCGGCGAGGAATGTGCGCTCGGGCGCGATCCCGGTGTCCTGCGCGAGGCGGGCGTTCGCCATCAGGTGGCGGTACTCGCCGTGCACCGGCAGCACGTTCTTCGGCTTCAGGATGTTGTAGCAGTACAGCAGCTCGCCGGCGGCTGCGTGGCCCGAGACGTGCACCTTGGCGTTGCCCTTGTGCACGACGGTCGCCCCGAGCTTGGTGAGCCCGTCGATGACGCGGTACACGGCGTTCTCGTTGCCCGGGATGAGGCTCGACGCGAGGATCACGGTGTCGCCGGGCCCGGGCTCGATCGCGTGGTCGAGGTTCGCCATGCGGCTGAGCACGGCCATCGGCTCTCCCTGCGAGCCGGTCGACATGTAGACGATCTGGTCCTCGGGGAGGTCACGCGCCTTCTTGTAGTCGATCAGCACACCCTCGGGCACGTGGAGGTAGCCGAGGTCTTCGGCGATGGTCATGTTGCGCAGCATGCTGCGGCCGAGGAGCGCCACGCGGCGGCCGTGGGCGGCCGCGGCGTCGAGCACCTGCTGGACGCGGTGCACGTGGCTCGAGAAGCTCGCCACGATCACCCGCCGCGGAGCCTTGCCGATGACCTGATCCAGCACGGGTCCGATCGAGCGCTCCAGAGGGGTGAACCCCGGCACGTCCGCGTTCGTGGAGTCGACGAGGAACAGATCCACGCCCTCCTCCCCCAGCCGCGCGAACGCCCGCAGGTCGGTGAGGCGCCCGTCGAGCGGAAGCTGGTCCATCTTGAAGTCGCCGGTCGCGAGCACGGTGCCCGCCGGTGTCCGGATGGCGACAGCCAGCGCGTCGGGGATCGAGTGGTTCACCGCGATGAACTCGAGCTCGAACGGGCCGAGGTTCTCTCGCTGGCCCTCGGCCACCGTGAGGCTGTACGGCCGGATGCGGTGCTCCTTGAGCTTCGCCTCGGTGAGCGCGAGGGTCAGGCCGGAGCCGACGATCGGGATGTCGCTCTTGAGCTTCAGCAGGTACGGCACCGCGCCGATGTGGTCCTCGTGGCCGTGGGTGAGCACGACGCCGACGATGTCGTCGAGGCGCCCCTTGATCGGTTCGAAGTCCGGCAGGATCAGGTCGACGCCGGGCTGGTGCTCCTCGGGGAACAGGACGCCGCAGTCCACGACCAGCAGCTTGCCGCCGTATTCGAAGACGGTCATGTTGCGGCCGACCTCGCCCAAGCCGCCGAGGGGGACGACCCGGAGGGTTCCGGCTGCGAGCTCGGGCGGGTCGTACGGGGTGGTGGGCATTGTGAAGCCTCCTCCGGATGCACGGCATCCGTTCATCAGCGTGCCATCGCCCGATCGGCGACGGCACGGTCGTCATCTCGTGGTGCCTGAGACCTTCGGCAGGGCACCGCCGGCGGCGGCGTTGCGGTCGGGGCGGAAGTTGGAGAAGTCCGCGCCGGGCACATCCGTGACGAGGGCGAGCTCGTCCTCGATCTTGGCGGCCTCCCACTCCTCGGGCCCCACGAGCGGCAGGCGCACGCGCGGGCTCCCGATGCGGCCGAGGCCGTGCAGGATGTACTTCGCCGAGACGGTGCCGGGAACATGCGTCATCACCGCGCGCACGAGCGGCTCCAGCTGCATGTGGGCTGCGGTCGCGGTCTTCAGGTCGCCGGCGTTCACGGCGTCGACGATCGCTCTATACGGTGCGGGCGCGATGTTCGCGGTCACGCCGATGAGCCCCGTGGCGCCGATCGAGAGGTGCGGCAGCACGTTGGCGTCGTCGCCGGAGAAGTACATGAGGTCGGTCTGGTTGAGCACGCGGCTCACCTCGCTGAAGTCGCCCTTGGCGTCTTTGATGGCGAGGATGTTCGGGTGCTTGGCGAGGCGCAGGATCGTCTCGTATCTGATCGGCACCCCGGTCCGGCCCGGGATGTCGTACAGGATCACCGGCAGATCGGTGGCGTCGGCGACGAGCCGGAAGTGCGTGAGGATGCCCGCCTGCGTGGGTTTGTTGTAGTACGGCGTGACGATCATGATGGCGTCGGCGCCGACCTTCTCGCTGGCCTTGTAGAGCTCGATCGCGTGCGCGGTCTCGTTCGACCCGCCGCCCGTGATGATCTTCGCCCGGCCGGCCGCGACATCCTTTCCGACCTCCACGAGGCGGATCTTCTCCGCGTCGGTGAGGGTCGACGTCTCACCGGTGGTGCCGGTGACGACGATGCCGTCGGCGCCCGCGGTGATGACGTCGTCGATGTGCTTCTCGACAGCGGGCCAGTCGACTTCGCCGTCGGCCGTCATGGGGGTGACGAGCGCGACGAGCACCTGTCCGAAAGGGTTGCCCGTATGCGTCATGACTTCAGATTATCCGGATGCCGCGCCCGCCGCGCGCGGCCGGTCCCGGCGTCTAACGCCCGCGCTCGCCGATGCGGGCCGCCAGCGAGGGCGGCGCGAAGCGTGCGAGGGCGACGAGCACCTTGTACCGGCGGGACGGGATCGACACCGCCCTGCCGCGGGCGGCGTCGCGCAGGGACTCCGCGACCACGTCCCGCGCGTCCAGCCACATCAGGTCGGACACCCCCTCCTCGCCCGGAGCGAGGCCGAGGCGCTCGTGGAAGCTCGTGTGCGTGTAGCCGGGGCACACTGCCGTCACCGTGACGCCCCGCGGCCCGTAGTGTCCGTTCGCCCAGCGGCTGAAGCTCACGAGCCAGCCCTTGCAGGCGCCGTACGTGGACCGCGGGATGAATGCCGCGACCGACGCGACGTTCACGATCCGTCCGTGGCCGCGAGCGAGCATCCCGCCCAGCGCGGCATGCGTCAGCCGCATCGGCACCTCGACGTGCAGGTGCAGGTGGCGGGCCTCGTCCTCGATGTCGTTCGCCTCGAATGCCAGCGGCAGCCCGAACCCGGCATTGTTCACGAGGACCTCGATGGGCCGCGTCTCGTCGGCGACGCGCGCCTCGACCTTCTCGCGCTGGCGGGCCTTCAGCAGGTCGGCGGCGAGGATCTCGACCTCCACGCCGTACGTCGAGCGCAGGCCCACCGCGAGGCGCTCGAGCGCCTGCCTGTCGCGGGCGACGAGCACCAGGTCTGCGCCCTTCGCCGCCAGCTGCCTCGCGTACTCCGCGCCGAGCCCCGAGCTCGCACCGGTGATGAGCGCCGTCTTCGCCATGCGCGCCAGCTTATTGGGGCGGGCGAGCGGCGCGCTCATGCTCCGGCACCAGCCGCAGGAAGCGGTAGCGGATGCCGGTGCGCGAGGTGTGCCACCCCTCGGCCGGGTCGACCGATGTCGTCCGCCAGCCGCGCCGATCCGGTGCGTGGGTGTCGCCAGGCACCTCGAGATCGAGCTCCGTGACCTCCAAGAGATCGGCGAGATCGATCGCCTCGCGGAACAGCCGCCCACCGCCGATCACCCAGATCCGCTCCGGTCGGCCTTCGGCGGCCACGGCGAGAGCGGCCTCGAGCGAGCCGGCCCGCTCGGCGCCGGTGTCAGCCCACTCCTCCTGGCGGGTGATGACGATGTTGCGCCGGCCCGGCAGCGGGCGGAATCGCGCCGGGAACGACTCCCACGTGCGGCGTCCCATGACGACCGGCGCACCGAGCGTGAGGGCCTTGAAGTGCGCCAGGTCCTCAGGGACGTGCCACGGCATGCCGCCTTGCGCGCCGATGACGCCGTCGTGCGCCTCGGCCCAGATGAGGCCGATCGAAGAGGTCATACCGCGACGGCGCCGCGGATCGCAGGGTGGTGCTGATAGTCCTCGAGCACGAAGTCGTCGTAGCGGTAGTCGAGGATCGAGGCGGGGGTGCGGGCGATGCGCAGCGTCGGGTACGGGTACGGCTCGCGGGTCAGCTGCTCGCGCACCTGCTCGAGGTGGTTGTCGTAGATGTGGCAGTCGCCGCCGGTCCAGACGAAGTCGCCGGGCTCGAGGCCCGCCTGCTGGGCCACCATGAGGGTCAGCAGCGCGTACGAGGCGATGTTGAAGGGAACACCGAGGAACAGGTCGGCGCTGCGCTGGTAGAGCTGACACGACAGCCTGCCGTCGGCCACATAGAACTGGAACAGCGCGTGGCAGGGTGCCAGAGCCATGTCGGGGATGTCGGCGGGATTCCATGCCGAGACGATCAGGCGCCGGGAGTCCGGGTTCGCACGGATCTGATCGAGCACGAGCGCGATCTGATCGATCTGCTCCCCGGACGGCGTCGGCCACGAACGCCACTGCACGCCGTAGACGGGGCCGAGCTCGCCCTCGGCATCCGCCCACTCGTCCCAGATGGTGACGCCGTTCTCCTGCAGCCAGGCCACATTCGACTCGCCGCGCAGGAACCACAGCAGTTCGTACGCGATCGACTTGAAGTGCACGCGCTTGGTGGTGATGAGGGGGAAGCCCTGGGAGAGGTCGAACCGGATCTGGCGTCCGAAGGCACTGATAGTGCCGGTGCCGGTGCGGTCGTCCTTGTGCGTGCCGTTCTCGAGCACGTCTCGCAGCAGGTCCTCGTACGGGGTCGGGATCGGCGTCGTCACGGCTGCCACGATACCCGCGGCCCGCGCCGCGCGGGTCGGGGCCGCGCCGCGACGGGCTCACGCGACGGTCGTGTTACTGCGGAGGCGACATATCGGTGCATTCGGCCCGTACGCAGGCGAAAGGGGTTAGCCTGATCTGCTGTGACCCTGGTCGGAGCCCTCATCGCCCTCGCCGCCCTCCTCGCGGCGACCGTGGCGATCGGCGTGTTCGTGAAGTGGCGTCAGCCTCGCGCACGTCACAACGTCGCACACGAGGTCATCGAGCCCGCCCGGCTAGGCGCAGACGGGCTCGGCGAAGTCGCGACGCTCCTGCAGTTCAGCACCGAGATGTGCGCGCGCTGCCCCGGTGTGCATCGGACACTCGCCGACATCGCGGACGGCCATCCGGGAGTGCGGCACCTCGACGTCGATCTGACGCACCGCCCCGACATCGCCAAGCACTTCCACGTGCTGCAGACGCCGACGACGCTCGTGCTCGACCGCGACGGGGTCGTGCAGACGCGCTTCGGCGGCGCCCCGAGCCGCGACGTGCTCGAACTGGAGCTCAACCGGCTGATCTCCGAGGACGCGAATGTCTGAGCGAGCGGATGCCGCCGCCGGACGGCGATCGCAGCGCGGCATCGACCCGCGCGGTCCGCGTTTCGTCGCGGGCATCACCGCGTTGCTGCTGCTGATCGACGTCTTCCTCGGGCTGACGGGACTGTCGACGGCGCAGCTCGGCGACACCCTCCCCTTCGGCTTCGTCGGGTCCGTCGACTTCGCCTTCGTCGCGGGACATCCTGCCTGGCTCATCACGTTCGCGTCTCCGGCGCAGCGATTCCTGGACCCGGCGTTCCTCCTCCTGCTCGTGATCGCCCTGCTGTTCCTCTGGGGAGTCCTCTCACCCCGCACTGCGCCCTGGGGCGCGCTGTACCGCACCGTCGTCGCGCCGCGCCTGGCGCCTCCGACGGAACTCGAGGACCCGCGCCCGCCGCGCTTCGCACAGGGCGTCGGTCTGTTCGTGTCGGTCATCGGGCTCGCGCTGCACCTGCTCGGCGTGCCGTGGGCTCTCACCATCGCCGCCGCGGCCGCCTTCGTCGCCGCCTTCCTCAACGCCGTCTTCGGACTGTGCCTGGGCTGCCAGCTGTATCTGCTGCTGCAGCGCGCCGGAATCGTCGGTCGCGCCCGCCCGGCCTCGGCCTGACGAGACGCCGTCGCGGCCGAACCGTCGCGGCACGGCATCCGTCGCGGTTAGGCTGACGCGAGACGCCCACCACGCGGGCGCCGAGCCAGCGAGGAGGCCCCACATGACCGTCACCAGCGAAGCCACCACCGCCTGGAAGGGCGCACTGTTCGACGGGTCCGGGGAGGTCAGCCTGGTGTCGTCGGGCCTGGGCACCTACCCCGTCAACTGGAAGGCGCGCAGCGAAGGCTCGACCTCGGTCACGACCCCCGAGGAGCTCATCGCCGCGGCACACTCGTCGTGCTTCAGCATGGCGCTCTCGCTCGCGCTCGCCGAGAACGGCACTCCCCCGGAATCGATCGACACCACCGCCTCGGTGACCTTCAAGCCGGGCACCGGCATCACCGGCAGCCACCTCAACGTCAACGCCGTGGTGCCGGGCCTCGAACCCGAGGACTTCGAGCGCATCGCGCAGAGCGCGAAGAGCGGATGCCCGGTGTCGCAGGCCCTCGCCGGGATCGAGATCACCCTCGAGGCGACGCTTGCCTGAAGGCCGTCCGCCCGCCGGGGGCGGTCGGCGGATCGTCGTCGCGGGGGCGTCAGGGCTCGTCGGCGGGGCGCTCGTCGAGAGCCTCCGCGCCGATGGATACACGGTGACGACGCTCGTGCGCCGGCCGCCCGAGACCGCCGACGAGGTCGAGTGGCTGACGACGGCCGAGCCGCTCGATCCCGCGGTGCTCGCGGGCGCGGACGCCGTCGTCGGGCTCAGCGGCGCGAGCATCGGGCGATTCCCCTGGACCGCGAAGTACAAGAACACGCTGCTCTGGTCGCGCATCGCACCGACTCGCGCCCTCGCCCGCGCGGTGCGGGAACTGGGAACGGACGCCCCTCACTTCGTGTCGGGGTCGGCCGTCGGCTACTACGGCTCCCGGCCGGGCGCGCGGCTCCCGGAAGACGCACCGCGCGGCGAGTCGTTCCTCGCCGACCTGTGCGGCGAATGGGAGGCCGCGGCGTTCGGCGCCGGGCCGGATGCCGGGGTTGCCGTCGTCCGCACCGCACCGATCGTGCACCCGCGCGGCGTGCTGAAACCTCTGCTGCTCCTCACCCGGCTCGGCGTCGCCGGGCCCATCGGCCGCGGCACGCAGGTGTGGCCGTGGATCTCGCTCGACGACGAGGTGCGCGCCATCCGCCACGTCATCGACGCCCGCCTCACCGGTCCGGTCAACCTCGCCGGCCCGACGCGCGCCACGGCCGACGATCTCGGATTCGCCCTCGCCGTGCGGATGAACCGCCCGTTCCTGCTGCGGGCACCGGTCTGGGGCATGAGACTCGTGCTCGGCCCCGACGCCACCGAGGCGCTCCTCACCTCGGACGCGCACGTCGTGCCCTCGGCGCTCCTGCAGTCGGGCTTCGAGTTCTCGCATCCGACCGTCGAGGACGCGGTCGCCGCCGCCGTGCCCGCCGCAGCCTGATCCCACACGCCGGCTCGCTGCGACCGGCCGACGGCGCCGATCAGCGGGGGCGGTCGGCGGTCTCGAGGCGGATCGCGGTCCGCACCGCCTCACGCGCACGCCGCCGGTCCCCGGCGGCGTGCGCGTGAGGCGGTGCGGACCGCGATC
>NZ_JBJDRL010000022.1:0-68554 GCF_044987475.1 Microbacterium sp. ZW CA_36 | reverse complement strand
CGGGCAAGCCGACCGTCCAGGACCTGCTCGAGTCGCGAGGCGGCGCCAGCCGCACGCGCGCGACGTCGGGGTGGCAGGGAGCCGTCCGCCGGGCGACCGGCGGCCTCGTCTCTCCTGCACCCGGCCGCGCCGAGCGCGACCGGCTCGATCGCCAGAAGCGGGTGCAGCGCCGGCTCGACGCGCCGCGGACGATCGTGGTGCTCAACCCGAAGGGCGGCGCGCACAAGACGACGAGCACGCTGCTGCTGGCTGCCACCTTCGGGACGGTGCGCGGCGGTGCGACCCTCGCGTGGGACAACAACGAGACTCGCGGCACGCTGGGCTGGCGCGCGCAGAACGCCCCGCACCACCGGACCGCCGTCGACCTCCTCGAAGACATCGACGAGTTCTGGAACCCGAGCGGTTCCAGCCTCGCTGCACTCGACACGTACGTGCGCACGCAGGTCGACGCCCGCTTCGACGTGCTGGCGTCGGACGAGGATGCCGCGGCATCCTCGACGATCGACTCCGCCGCGTTCGACCGGCTCCACTCGCTCCTGCGTCGCTACTACCGGCTGATGATCGTCGACACCGGCAACAACATGCGCGCCTCGAACTGGGTGGCGTCGGTCGCGGCGGCCGACCAGCTCGTGATCGTCTCCACTGTGCGCGAAGACACCGCCGCCAGCGCCGCGTGGCTGCTCGACGGCCTCCGCGAGAAGGGGTTCGGCGACAAGATCGATGACGCCGTCACCGTGCTCACCGCGCCCTCGTCGCGCCCCGACCGCCGGCTCGAGGACCGCCTCACGCGTCACTTCGAGCAGGTGACCTCTGCGGTCGTCAATGCGCCGTTCGATCCGTCCCTCGTCGACGGCGGCCCCATCGACTTCGACGCGCTGGCGCCCGAGACCCGCGACGCGTGGCTGACGGTGGCCGCCACCGTCGCGGATCGCCTCTGAGCTGACGCACGCCGGGACATCTCCAGATGCCCCGGCGTGGTCCCGCCCTAGTGGTGGTGGCCGGCGCCGACCTGCGAGCCGGCGATCGGCTTGGCCGCGCCCGAGGCGAAGCCCGAGAGGGCGATGAGCGCCACGAGGATCCAGAGCGTCGGCAGCAGCCCGATCTGGTGGCTGATCCAGCCGAGGATGGGCGGGCCGCACAGGAACGCGACGTAGCCGATGGTGGCGGCTGCCGAGACGGATGCGGCAGCCTTCGCCGGGTCGTCGGCCGCGGCCGACATGCCCAGCGGGAAGCCGAGGGACGCGCCCATGCCCCACAGGGCCACGCCGATCAGGGCGATCGGCATCGAGGGCGCCAGGATGAAGATCACCAGGCCGCCGCCGGCGAGGATCGCCAGGATGCGGAGCGTCCACACGCGTCCGAAGCGGTCGACGAGCGGGCCGCCGAGCGCCCGCACGGCGGTCATCGCCACCGAGAAGACGGTGAGCGCGATCGCGCCCTGCGCCTCGGTGCCGCCGTGTCCGTCCACCACGCTGAGCGGCAGCCAGTCGTTGGCGCCGCCCTCGGCGAACGCCATGCCGAGCATGATCGCGCCGATCGCGTAGGTGCGCGGGTCGCGCCAGACGGCGATCGCGGCGGCGAACTTCTCGCGCCGGGTGGGGGCATCGGCGGCGTCGGTCGGGTCCTCGTTCACCTCTCGTCGCGGCACGAAGGTGACGGCGACGGCGCCGCCGACCACGACGAGGCAGCCCACGATCCAGAGGTGCGGGGCGACGCCCACCTGCCACGCCGCCATCGCCACGCCGACCCCGGCGCCGGCGACCGTGCCCAGGCTGAACAGGGCGTGGAACAGCGGCATGATCGTCTTGCCGCTCGCCTGCTCGATCGCCGCGCCCTCGACGTTCATCATCACGTCGGTCGCGCCCATGCCGAGTCCCATCACCGCGAGCCCGGTGGCGGTGAGGGCGAAGGATGCCGTCATGTCGGCGCCGAAGCCGACGAGCACGATGCCGATCGCGAACGTCGCCAGACCCATCAGCAATCCGCGGCGGGCGCCCCACCGCGCGAGCACGACGTTGGCCAGCGTGAGGCCGAGGATCGACGCGGCACCCGACGCGAACAGCAGCAGGCCGACTTCGAAGTCGTTGATGCCGAGGTTGGCCTTGACGGAAGGGACGCGTGCGGCCCACGTGGCGAAGCCCAGGCCGGTCGCGAAGAAGATGCCGAAGATCGCGGTGCGCCAGGCGACCAGTTGCGTCCGGGTGAGCACGGTATCCATCCGGACACTGTACCGAATCGATTCGGCAGCGCTGGAACCCGGGAACTGCCTGCCTCGAATCGATTCGGCCCGGTGGCCTGCAACGGGCTACGATCGTCACGACATGAGCCGTCAGGATGCCGGAACCCGCCGCGCCACGATCTCGGACGTCGCCCGTGAGGCCGGCGTCTCGCCGTCGACCGCCTCGGTGGTGTTCAGCGGCAAGACGCCCGTGTCGGAGGCCACCCGCCGGAGGGTCCTCGACGCCGCCGCGGCGCTCGGCTACACCGGTCCCGATCCGCGCGCCGCATCGCTCCGCCGCGGGCGCTCGGGCATCGTCGGGGTGGTCTTCGAGGAGCACCTGCGCACCGCGTTCCTCGACCCCGTGAAGACGCTGATGATGGACGGCCTCGCCGACGCGGTCACGCCGATCGGCGCGGGACTTCTCCTGCTGCGCGACCACGAGCCCACCGGCAGCGGCCCCTCGCTCACCACCGCGCCGCTCGACGCGGCGGTGCTCATCGGCTGCAGCGGGCTGCTGCGCGAGTCGCTCGAGACCGTCAAGGCCCGCGGCATCCCGGTCGTCGTGATCGAAGGGGATGCCGGGGACGACGTCCCCCGCATCGGACTCGACAACCGCGAGGCGCAGCGCCAGGCGGCCAGCCACCTCCGCGCCCTCGGACACCGCCGCGTCGCCGTCGTCGCGCTTCCCGTCCGCGCCGGGTGGGAGCGGGGCTGGATCCACGACGACACCGCGATCGCCGTCGACGTCACGCGCGAACGCCTCGCCGGCGCCCTGGACGTGTTCCCGGATGCCGCGACCTTCGCCGCCGCCGGCAGCTTCATCGACGAGGGGCACGCGGCCGGCCGCGAGATCTTCGCCGACCCCGACCGTCGCCCGACCGCGGTGATCGCGCAGAGCGACCTGCTCGCCGCCGGCGTGATTCGGGCGGCCGAGGAGGCGGGCCTGCGGGTCCCCGAAGACGTGAGCGTCACCGGCTTCGACGGCATCGTGGTCGACGGCCTCGCCCCGTACGAGCTGACGACGCTCGTGCAGCCGGCGACCGACAAGGGCCGGGCCGCCGGCGCCGCCGTCGCGGCGATGCTGGAGGGCGCGCCAGCCGCCTCGATCCGCTTCACGTGCTCCTTCCGCGAGGGCAACACGACGGGCCCGGCTCCGCTCGAGCGCTGACCTCGCCGCGGCGCCGGCCGTCGCGCTGACCCCGCCGCCGCCCCGGGTCCTCGCGCCGAACCCGGTCGTTGAGCGAGCGAGCGAGGAACGAGCGAGACGAAACGCGCGCACCCGGCGTCGTCGAACGGTTCGAGGCGTTGCGCCTCGGTCGCTGGCGCCCCCTCGCTAACGACCGGGGTCGTGTGCGGTCGACTCAGGGCCCGGATTGCGCCGGGTAGGATGGTTCAGACACCCCGATCGCCTTGGCTCCGCGCTGTCCTCCGACGACCTGCGCCGACCGACGACCCCGAGGAGGCCCGAATGCTCCTCGTGCTCGGCGCGTTCGCGGTCGTTCCGATTCTGCTGCCGTGGCTCGTCGCGCGCATCGGCGCCCGCGCGTTCTACGTCGCGGCGATCCTTCCCCTCGCGGGCTTCGTGTACGCCGTGGTGCTCACGCCGCGCATCATCGCCGGTGACATTCCGTTCGAGACATACGCCTGGATCCCCCCACTCGGCATCGACCTCTCGATGCGCATGGACACGCTGTCGTGGCTCATGACGCTGGTGGTGACGGGCGTCGGCGCGCTGGTGATGATCTACTGCCGCTGGTACTTCCGCGGCAAGAAGGAGAACCTCGGCCAGTTCGCCGCTGTGCTGCTCGCCTTCGCCGGCGCGATGTACGGTCTCGTGCTCACCGACGACCTCGTGGTGCTCGTGATGTTCTGGGAGGTCACGAGCGTGCTGTCGTACCTCCTGATCGGGTACTACAACAAACGCGCGGCGAGCCGCCGCGCCGCACTGCAGGCGCTCCTGGTCACCACGCTCGGCGGACTGGTCATGCTGATCGGCGTCGTGCTGCTCGTCGTGGACGCCGGCACCTCGAGCATCTCGACGATCCTCGCCGAGGCGCCGTCCGGGCCCATCGTCGACGCCGCCCTGGTGCTCATCCTCGTCGGCGCGCTCAGCAAGTCGGCGATCTTCCCGTTCCACTTCTGGCTGCCCGGCGCCATGGCGGCGCCCACCCCCGTGAGCGCCTATCTGCACGCCGCGGCGATGGTGAAGGCCGGCATCTACCTCATCGCCCGCCTCGCACCCGTGTTCGCGATCGCGCCGACCTGGCGGCCGATCGTGGTGGGACTCGGCGTCTTCACGATGCTGCTGGGCGGGTTCCAGGCCCTGCGCGAAACAGACCTCAAGCGCGTGCTCGCGTTCGGCACGGTGAGCCAGCTCGGCATGCTGACCGTGGTGCTCGGCTATGGAACGAGGGATGCCGCCCTCGCCGGCCTCGCGCTGCTGCTGAGTCACGCGCTCTTCAAGTCGGCGCTGTTCCTCGTGGTGGGCGTCATCGACCGTCAGCTCTCCACGCGTGACCTGACCGAACTGTCCGGGGTCGGCCGGCAGGCGCCCGTGCTGGCCACGTTCTCGATCATCGCGGTCGCCTCGATGGTCGGCATCATCCCCACGATCGGGTTCGTCGCCAAGGAGGGGGCGCTTGCCGCCCTCCTGCACGAGGCGCTCGGCGGAGCAGTGTGGGGCATCGTCGCCCTCGTGGGCATCACGCTCGGGTCGGTGCTGACCGCGGGGTACGGCATCCGCTTCGTCTGGGGTGCGTTCGCGACCAAGCGTCAGCCGAGCGGCGACCGTATGCCCGACACGGAATGGCCCGACCCGCCCATCGGGTTCCTCGTGGCGCCGATCGTGCTGAGCGGTCTCACCGTGGTCGCCGGTGTCGCGGCTCCGTGGCTCGACAAGGCCTTCGCCCCGTACGCCGATCAGGCGCCTTCGGCCACGCCGGGCGTGGCCGCTCCCGAGCACCCCGCACATCTGGCCGTCTGGCACGGCTTCGAGGCCGCGCTGTGGATCTCGCTCGCGTCCATCGCGGTGGGCGTCCTCGCGTTCTGGGCGACCCGCGGCTGGCGACCGGTCACGCGGCTGCTGCCGTTCACGGCGGCCGAGGCGTACAACGGCGCGCTCCGCGGCATCGCGCGCCTGTCCGTCCTGACGACCAGCCTCACCCAGCGGGGCTCGCTGCCGGTGTACGTCGGCACGATCTTCGTCGTCTTCGTCGCCGCCGAGGGCACGGCGCTGATCGCGAGCGACGAGTGGCGCGCCCAGCTCGACGCGTTCCACACGCCGACGCAGCTGTTCGTCGCACCGCTCATGATCGCGGCGGGACTCATCGCGATCCGCGCGCGCAAGCGCTACACCGGTGTGGTCCTCGTCTCGGCGACCGGACTCGGCATGGTGCTGCTCTTCGCGACGAGCGGGGCGCCCGACCTCGCTCTCACGCAGATCCTCGTCGAGACCGTCACACTGGTCGCCTTCGCCCTCGTGCTGCGGCGGATCCCGTCGCGACTCGGCGAGCACAACGCGTCGGTCTGGCCCGTCGCGCGCGCCGTGCTCGGCGCCGCGGTCGGCATCACCATGGCCCTCGTCGCGATCGTGGCGACCGGCGCGCGCGTCGAGAAGCCGATCTCGGAGCGCTTCCCCGAGCTGGCCTATCAGCTCGGTCACGGCAAGAACGTGGTCAACGTCGCCCTCGTCGACCTGCGCGGGTGGGACACGATGGGCGAGCTCTCGGTGCTGATCCTCGCGGCGACGGGCGTGGCCTCCCTCGTCTTCGTCACCCACCGCGCCGACACGCTGTCGCGTTTCATCGCGCCGCTGCCCTCGGGGGCGACCCGGGCGCGCCGCCCCCTCGTCGAGACGTCGGACGGCCTCAAGCAGCGCGGCGACGAGCGCGGCAGCGGGCGCATGGCGTGGCTCGTCGGCGGCCAGCGCGTACGCCCCGAGAACCGCTCGATCATGCTCGAGGTGATCGTGCGGATCCTGTTCCACACGATCATCATCGTGTCGCTGTACCTGCTGTTCGCCGGCCACAACCTTCCGGGCGGCGGGTTCGCCGGCGGCCTCGTGGCGGGCATGGCGCTCGTGATGCGCTACGTCGCAGGCGGCCGCTACGAGCTGGGCGCCGCCGCGCCCACCGACGCCGGGCGCCTGCTCGGCACCGGCATGACCATCGCGGTCGCGTGCGCCGTGGTGCCGGTGTTCTTCGGCTACCCGCCGCTGTCGAGCTTCTTCTTCGAGACCACGCTGCCGGTGCTCGGCCACGTCGAGTTCGTCACCTCCACCATCTTCGACGTGGGCGTCTACCTCGTCGTCATCGGGCTCGTGCTCGACGTGCTGCGC
The DNA here is from genome assembly GCF_044987475.1 of Microbacterium sp. ZW CA_36. Taxonomy (NCBI): domain Bacteria; kingdom Bacillati; phylum Actinomycetota; class Actinomycetes; order Micrococcales; family Microbacteriaceae; genus Microbacterium; species Microbacterium sp. ZW CA_36. Next base: position 61,997 of record NZ_JBJDRL010000022.1, on the reverse strand, counting down.
AGCCTCGGCGCCGAAGTCGACCGCCAGGCGCAGGAGCTGCGCGAGCAGCAGGGGGTGAGCGTCTCGTGAACGTCTCGCTCATCCTCATCATCGTGATGGCGGTCCTCTTCGCCTGCGGCGTGTACGCCATGCTCGAACGCAGCCTCACCCGCGTCCTGATCGGGTTCCTGCTGCTCGGCAACGCGACCAACCTTCTCCTCCTCATCGTGATGGGCGCCCCCGGTGTCGCGCCGTTCTTCGGCGCGGCGGCATCCGTCGAAGAGATGTCGGACCCACTGCCGCAGGCGCTCACGCTCACCGCCATCGTCATCACGTTCGCCGTCTCGGCGTTCCTCCTCGCACTCATCTACCGCTCCTGGCAGCTCGGTCAGGCCGACACCGTGATCGACGACATCGCAGACCTCGAGGTGCGCGAGCGCGGCCCCGAGGACGAGGACACGATGGACGAGGAGACCGAGATCGAGCACACGGACGACGACGCGACGACCGACTTCGTGGGCACCGACACGGCTCCGATCACGATCCTCGGCACGCGGGACTTCGCCGGCCTCCGTGACGACGCCCCGGTCGACCGGCCCGCGCAGAACCCGCGGGATCGCGCCGACGAGAACGAGCGAGGTGATGACGCATGATGCAGATCGCCCCGGCACTGGTCCCGCTGCTCGTCACGCTTCCCCTGCTCGGCGCCGCCATCGCCCTCATCGCCGGACGGCACCGCAAGACGCAGGTCGCCGTCTCCGTGGTGACGCTCACCGCGGTACTCGTCATCGCCGCGATCCTGCTCTACGTCGTCGACGTCGGCGACAGGCCGATCGCGGTCTCGGTCGGCGGCTGGCCCATCCCGTTCGGGATCGTGCTGTACGTCGACCGGCTGTCGGCGCTGCTGGTCGTGGTCTCGAGCATCGTTCTGCTCGCGGTGCTCCTCTTCTCGGTCGGCCAGGGCGCGGCCGACGGCGACGACGACACACCGGTCTCGATCTTCCACCCCTCGTACCTGATCCTGGGCGCGGGCATCTTCAACGCGTTCATCGCGGGCGACCTGTTCAACCTCTACGTCGGCTTCGAGATCCTGCTCGTCGCCTCGTATGTCCTCATCACGCTGGGCTCGACGGAGTCGCGGATCCGCACCGGCGTCGTCTACATCGTCGTGTCGCTGGTGTCGTCGATCCTGTTCCTGGCGGCGATCGCGATGATCTACGGCGCGCTGGGCACCGTGAACATGGTGCAGATCTCCGAGCGGATGGGGGAGCTCCCGCAGGAGACGCAGCTGATCCTGCATCTCATGCTGCTGCTGGCATTCAGCATCAAGGCCGCCGTCTTCCCGCTGTCGTTCTGGCTGCCCGACTCGTACCCCACCGCGCCCGCCCCGGTCACCGCGGTGTTCGCGGGCCTGCTGACGAAGGTCGGCGTGTACGCGATCATCCGCACCGAGACCGAGCTGTTCCTCTACAACGACGTGAACCAGCTGCTCATGTGGGTGGCGCTGGCGACGATGATCGTCGGGGTGCTCGGCGCGGTCGCGCAGGCCGAGCTGAAACGCATCCTGTCGTTCACCCTCGTCAGCCACATCGGCTACATGATCTTCGGGCTCGCGATCGCGACGCCGGCGGCCATCGGGGCGACGATCTACTACATGATCCACCACATCGTGGTGCAGACGACGCTGTTCCTCGCCGTCGGACTCGTGGAGCGCCGCGCGGGATCGACCTCGATCCTGCGTGTGAAGGGACTCATGAAGGCGGCGCCGGTGATCGCCGTGCTCTACTTCATCCCCGCCGTCAACCTCGGCGGCCTGCCGCCGTTCTCGGGCTTCATCGGCAAGTTCGCCCTGTTCGACGCGGCGGCCCAGGTCGGCACGCCGATCATGATGGTGCTGATGGTCGGCGGCATCCTGACGAGCCTTCTCACCCTGTACGCCCTCATGCGCGCGTGGAACCTGTCGTTCTGGCGCGAGGACGAGGACTCGGCCGAGACCGAGGCACGCATCTCGTACCTCGGCACGGCCCCGGCAGCCGGCGTCGAGACCGAGCGCCGCGTCATCCCGAAGATCATGACCGCCGCCACGACCGGGATGGTGGCGATCACCGTCGCGCTGACGATCTTCGCCGGGCCGCTCTACGACGTGTGCACCCGCATCGGCGAGGCGCTCCTGCAGCCGGTGTCGCTGACCCAGCTGCAGGACGACGTGCAGGGATCGGAGAAGGCGCCGTGAGCCCCGACCTGCCCCAGAACCGGCTGCACCGCGCCGTCATCACGACCTGGCGCCAGCTGCCGTTCTTCGTCTGGCTCATCGCGCTGTGGATGCTCCTCTGGGGGCAGTTCACATGGCTCGCGTTCCTCACCGGCCTGATCGCGGCGATCATCGTGACGCGCATCTTCCGCCTGCCGCCCGTGGAGCTCTCCGGCCGCGTGAACCTCTGGTGGGGCTTCGTGTTCGTGGCCGAGTTCATCGTGGCGGTGATCCACGGCTCGCTCATCGTGGCGTGGCAGGTGCTCGACTTCCGGCGACAGCCCGGCGCCGCGATCATCGCCGTGCAGCTGCGCACCGACGACGACCTGATCATGACGCACACCGGCGTGACGGCATCCCTCATCCCCGGCTCGCTGATCGTCGAGACCGATCGCGACCGCCGCATCCTGTACCTGCACGTGATCGGCGTGCGAGACGACACCGATGTCGAGAAGCAGCGCGCGAGCGTCTACCACTGGGAGGAGCGCATCGTGCGCGCAGTCGGTTCGCGGGCGCAGCTGCAGGCGATCCGAGCTGCGAGACCCGTCGCCGGAGGGGGTGCGCGATGAACATCCTGATGATCGCGATCTACGTGATCTTCGGCGTGGCCGCACTGCTGACGCTGTGGCGGATCGTGATCGGGCCGTCGATCCTCGACCGCGCGGTGGCGTCCGACGTGCTGCTCACCGAGGTGATGTGCGTGCTGGGCGCCGAGATGGCGATCAACCATCACACCCGGACGCTTCCGGTGCTGCTGATCATCGCGGCGGTCGGCGTGTTCGGGTCGATCTCGATCGCGCGGTTCGTGGCGAGAAGGGACCAGGGACGATGAACGAGATCCTGGATGTCGCGGCCCTCGTCCTGATCCTCATCGGCGCACTGCTGTGCCTCACCGCCGCGATCGGCGTGCTGCGCTTCCGCGACGTGCCGAGCCGCCTCCACGCGGCGACCAAGCCGCAGGTACTCGGCCTGATGCTGATCTGCCTGGCGATCGCGCTGTCGTTGCGGTCGTGGCCGGTGGTCGCATTCCTCGTGCCGATCGTGCTCATCCAGCTCGCGACGGCGCCGCTGTCGGCGCACATGGTGGGGCGTCAGGCGTATCGCAACGGCACGATCGACGAGACCGGGCTCCACGTCGACGAGCTTGCCGAGTCCAAGCGCACGCCGCCGGCCGCCGGCGGCTGAGGCAGCAGCTGCAGCCTCGGGCGCGAGCCGCCGTCAGTGCGAGACGCTCGCGCGGCGGCGCGCCCAGGTCGGCGCCCTCTCGGGCCGAGGGCCGACCCCGATGATGAACGCGGGGATGACGGTCAGTGCGGGCAGGCGACCGAGGAGTCGGATGAGCCGGCGCGGCGGCGAGACTCCTGCGTCGCTGAGCGCAGGCATGATGAGGCGCGCGTGGATGAAGCGCTGCAGCGCCTGGATCACGACCGTAGGCAGCGTCCGCCGGCGCTGCACGCGCGCGAGCACGCGATCGCCCTCGCGAGCGGAGCCCCGGAACGTGCCGCGGCGCAGCGGATCGGCGAGGATGCGGGCGGCGGCGACGGCATCCTGCACGGCGAGGTTGATGCCGACGCCGCCGACGGGCGACATCGCGTGGGCTGCGTCGCCGATGCACAGCACACCGGGCGCGTGCCAGCGGCGCAGGCGATCGAGGCGCACATCGAGGTGTTTGACGTCGTCCATCGACGCGATGCCGTCGACGTCTGCGGCGAGCTCGGGGAGGAGCTGCGCGGTGTCGGCGCGGAAGGCCTCGACTCCTCGCCGGCGGACCGCGGTGTCGGTGCCCTTGTGCCCGAGCGCCGCGACCTGCACGTAGCCCCTGCGGGGGATCGCGATGGCGACGCGCCCCTTGCCGATGCGCGGCAGCAGGGACTCGCCGAGCGGCTCCGCGGTGTTCACGCGGTACCACCAGACGTCGAAGCCGACCCGGAACTGCCGCACCGGAAGCCCGACGGACCGCCTGACCACCGACCAGCGCCCGTCGCACGCGACCGTGAGGTCGGCGAGGAGCCGGCCGTCACCTGCCGGTGACGAGTACTCCACGCCGACCACGCGATCGCCGTCGCGGATGACACCGGTCACCTCGTGCTCCGTGCGCAGGGTGAACGACGGTTCGGCGGCAGCGGCATCGGCGATGAGGTCGAGCAGGTCCCATTGCGGCACCATCGCGATATACGGATGCCGCACCCGCAGGCGCGAGAAGTCGGCCATCTGCACGTCCTGGCCGGCGGGTCCGGGCAGGACGACCCGGCTGATCCGCGAGTGCGGCAGCGCGTCGAACCGGTCGAAGAGGCCGAGGTCGTCGAGCAGGCCGAGGGTGGTCGGATGGACGGTGTCGCCGCGGAAGTCGCGGAGGAAGTCGGCGTGCTTCTCCAGCACCGTGACCTTCACTCCCGCCCGGGCGAGCAGGAGGCCGAGCACGAGGCCGGCGGGGCCGCCGCCGACGATGGCGCACGTCGTCCGCGTCGACCCGGCGGCGTCGGGATCGAAGGTCATGTCGGCATCCGTCTCAGCACCGGCTGGGTCTCCACCTTCGACGCCTCCTCGTGTCCTCGCACTCCTGCCGAGCACCATCCGAACCCAGGGTACGACGGCCGCGTCGGCGAAGGGCTAGGCGCGTTCCACCGGCAGCCACAGCTCCGACGTCGCGGTGCTGAAGTCGTCGGCGCGCTCGAGGATGGCCACGATCGAGGGCCCCGGTCGCAGCCGCCACGGGTTGGACGGGAACCAGTCGGCGGCGGTCGCGGCCCACGTGGCCTGCAGGGCCGCGGGGTACGGGCCGGAGGTGCGGAACACCGCCCAGCTTCCGGCCGGCACGTCGATCACGTCGAGGTCGTCGGGCACCGTCGTGCCCTCGCCGACGGCGACGCCGTGCAGGTAGGTCAGCTCGCTGCCCTCGGTGTAGTCGGGGTCGAGGTCGGCGCTCACCTGCAGCAGCCCTGCGGGCTCGGCGCTGCTCAGCGCCTTGAGGCGCAGGTGCTCGTCGGCGGGGAGCGAGGCGATGTGCGCCTGGATGTGCGGGTTGACGCCTTCGTGGATGAGCGGCACGCGGGCGGCGTGGCCGACGAGCCGGAGGTCGGAGAGTTCTGCGATGCGGGTGTCCATGGGGGTGTTCCCTTCTACGGTCAGGCGGAACCTGAGCTGCGGTTGCGTGCGAAGGGGACCGCCGTCCCGGCGCACGTCGCCAGGGCTGACGCCGTGCACCGCGCGGAATGCGCGACCGAACGCCTCGGTCGAGCCGTAGCCGTAGCGCACCGCGATTCCGAGCAGGTCATCGCCGCCGACGACATCGGCCGCCGCGACGGACATCCGGCGTCGCCGGATGTATTCCGACAGCGGCATCCCGGCCAGCGACGAGAACATCCGGCGCATGTGGTACTCGGTGGTGCCGAGACGCCGCGCCAGGTCGGCTACGTCGATGTCCTCGGTGAGGTGGTCCTCGACATACCCGACGACCTGATTGAGAATCGCGATCACGGTTCCTCCTTCGACATCCAGCCTCGCCGTCGGCGGCATTCCGCACCCTACTATCGCGGTCCGATTCGATCGGGCGCGCACCGCTGGTCTGGCGTCAGGCGATGCGGACGAACGATCGCAGCTGATTCTGGGTGAAGTCGTGTGCCTCGACGAACCCCCCGCGACTCGTAGAACGCCCGCTGTGCGTCCTCGGCATCCGTCAGCAGCACCAGCTGCCGGACTCCGCCGTGATCTGAACTGTCATGCGCCGATCCTTCGCCCGTGCAGGTCGGGGTTCGTCGACCGACGCCGCCACGGCTCCGACCGGCACGCGGGCCGGTCGGGTCGTCGGGCGACGGCTCAGGCGGCGTCGGCCTTGCGGCGCTCGCGGTAGGCCTTCGCCTTCATGCGGCTGCCGCAGGTCGACATCGTGCACCACTCACGGCGATGACCGCGAGACGTGTCCAGATACACCTGCGTGCACTCGGGTCGCGCGCACTCGCGGAGCAGCGCGGACTGCTGGCCGCCCACGATCTCCACCGCTTCGCGCGCGATGTCGGAGAGTGCCTGGCGCGGATTTCCCGAGCGGGACCAGCCGTCCGGCGTGAGCGCGGCCGTCAGCGGCAGGGCTGCGGCGGCGGCGTTCACGGTGGCGACCGCGTCGGCGGGCAGCGGCCGCTCGTGCAGCCGCGCCCAGACGAGTGCGTAGATCGCCTCCCGCACTTCGACTGCCGCATCCAGATCAGCGGGCACGGATGCCGTGGCCTGGGGAACCAGGCCGGACTCCACGAACCATGCGTCGAGGTCGGAGGGCGCAGCGAGCTTCTCGGTGGGGCGGGCGTTGCGACGCGCACGCAGGGTGCCGACGAAGTCGAGGGCGAGCGTGCCGCACGGGAAGGCGTGAATCACATCACCATTCTGACAGGTGACACGCCGATGGGGGTCGAGTTGCGTCACCTGTTTGACAGGTGACGTTCTTCGGTGCATGATGGTCACCATTCAGACCGGTGACGCACCGGTCGCTGATAGAGGAGGAACTCATGGACCTGAAGCTCGAAGTCGTCGTCATCCCCGTCTCGGATGTCGACCGATCGAAGGCCTTCTACGAGCAGCTCGGCTTCCGGCTGGACGCCGACTTCCGCTCAGAGCGGGGCCTGCGCGTGGTGCAGCTGACGCCTCCCGGATCGGCGGCATCCATCATCTTCGGTGAGAAGCTCACGACGGCGGAGCCGGGGTCGACCCAGGGCCTGCACCTCATCACCACCGACATCAACGGGGCGCGTGAGCAGCTGCGTGAGCGCGGCGCCGAGGTCAGCGAGCTTGGCACGACGCCGACGGCATCTTCCATTGGGCCGGAACCGACAACCGCGTCGCGGGCCCGCACCCGGCTGCCGACAGCTACGGCACGTATGCGTCGTTCTCAGACCCCGACGGCAACGGCTGGGTGCTTCAGCAGATCGTCACGCGAGCCCCGGGCCGCTGAACCGCGAAGGACTCTGACCATGTCAGATGACGCCCCGGTCTCGGATGCCGAGACCTTCCTGCGCGAGCTGCTGACGCGCACCGCGGAGGCGCACGGCCGCTACGAGCGCGACGAGCTCGGGTCGGTCTACGACGAGAACTGGCCGCAGTGGTACGCCGCCTACATGGCCGAGGCGCTCGCCGCAGACGGCTACGCGATCACGCGGAGCGTCTCGTGAAGGGAAGCGCCCGCCCCTGACCGACGACGAGGCGCTCGCCGCAGACGGCTACGCGATCACGCGGAGCGTCTCGTGAAGGGAAGCGCCCGCCCTTGACCGACGACGAGGCGCTCGCCGCAGACGGCTACGCGATCACACCGTGCATCTCGTGAGCGCCGACCGGCCGGTCAGGGCGTCAGCACCAGGGTGTCGGTGGTGGCCGCGTCGACCGCCTTCGACGAGAACGCCCAGGGCGTCAGCTCGGCCTTCTGCCACGACTCGACCTGGTCGGTGTAGTTCGTGTGGAAGGCGTGGCCGCTCTCGCCGGTGAGCTGGTTCCAGCGCGACGCGTCGAAGTCCGAGAGGTCGACGATCATGCGCATCGAGGGCACGGTGACGGTCGCGAAGCTCGAGCCGAGGTCCCACCCGGTCGCGTTGACGACGGACGAGCCGCCGCCGACCGGGTACGGACCGCGGTTGAAGAGCCACTCGATGGGTGCGATGCCCGATTCGCCGAAGCTGTCGTTGATCAGGGGCAGCGCGTGCAGCGAGCCCCAGTTCCAGCGCGAGGGGTTGTCGCCCTGCTCGTCGACCAGCCGCTCGTACGCGTCGATCGCCGCGCGCTTCAGTGTGTCGGTCATGCCCGATACGCCCAGCTCTTCGTTGGTCCACCACGGCGACGCGTCGTCGTCGAGCAGGGCGTCCATGACCAGGAACAGCCGGCCCTGGCCGCTGAGCGGTGCGGCGTTCTCGCGGCCGTCGACGAACACGTTCTCGACCAGGGTGTCCCACAGCACGTTCGCGTAGGCGGCGGCTGCGGAGTCGGCGCCGTTCTGGGCGTCCCACTCCTGCAGCAGGTCGAGCGCGGCATCCGTGTCGTCATCGCCCGTGGTGATCTCGGCGTAGGCCGCGGTCAGCCGCATGCCGATGAAGGAGTAGTCGTCGGCCTGGATGGCGTTGAGGTCGTCCGCGGTCACCGGACCCTTGGCGATCGCGCGCTGGATCAGCTCGTCGATGCGCGCGGCGCGCCAGCCGTAGTCCCAGTCCGTCGTCAGGCTGTACGTGTAGTCGGCGGCGACGATCGCGTTGTTCGCGGTGACGATGTAGCCCTCGGTGGGGTTGTACGAGACCGGCAGCTCTTCGAACGGGATGTAACCCTGCCACGTGTACGCCGAGTCCCATCCGGGCTGCGGCATCGAGCCGTCGCCGGCGCCGCGGATCGGAAGCTTGCCGGGCGTCTGGTAGCCGATGTTGCCGTCGACGTCGGCGTAGATCAGGTTCTGCGCCGGCACGTCGAAGCGGGCGGCCGCGCCGCGGAAATCGTCAAAGTCCTTCGCCGTGTTGAGGGCGAAGATGGCGGATGCCGTGGTCCCGGGCTGCAGCGCGGTCCACCGCAGGCTGACCGCATACTCGCCGTCCGGCGCCTCAGCCGGCGCGGCGACCGTGCCTGCCGTGCCGGTGTAGGGGTTCTCGGCGATCGCCGTGAAGTCGTCCGTGAGACCGGACACGATCGGGCCGTTCACGGTCGAGCGCACCTGGAGCTCGACGTCCTCGCCGCCGGCGACCTTGAACGTCTCGGTGTGCGTCTCGAGGGGCACCAGCGCGCCGTCGTACCAGTACGAGTCGCCGTCGATCTTCTCGAGGTACAGGTCGGTGACATCGGTGGTGAGGTTCGTGAAGCCCCAGGCGACGCGGTCGTTGTGGCCGATGACCACGCCCGGCAGTCCCGAGAAGCCGAAGCCTGCGACGTCGAACGGGCACTCCTCGGTGACGGTGGAGCACTTCAGCTGGATCTGGTGCCAGACGCTCGGCAGCGATGCCCCGAGGTGGGGGTCGTTCGCGAGCAGCGGCATCCCCGTGTCGGTGACGCTGCCCGACACGACCCACGAGTTCGAGCCGATGCCTTCGCCCGCGTCGCCGACGAGGTCGCTCACCGCGTCGAGCACGGTGTCGGCCTCGCTCCACTCGATGGCGGCGGCAGGGGCCGCATCGCCCGCAGCGTCGCCCGAGGCGTCGCCCGCCGCGTCACCCTCGGCCTCGCCCTCGGCGGCGAGGTCGGGTGCCGTGCCCACAGCCGGCACCGTCGAGATCTTCGGCACGATCACGGGGTTCCGATCGTAGGGATAGGCGGGATAGAGGCCGTCGATCTGCGCCTCGGTGAGGTCGGCCGCCAGGACGGCGCGCTCTGTCTCGTTCTCGATGTTGCTGCGGAGGTCCCAGGCCATCGCCTTCAGCCACGCCACCGAGTCGGCCGGCGTCCACGGCTCGATCTGGTAGTCGGGGTTCTGCAGGCCGAGGATCGCGTACTCGAACGACGCGTCGGCCCCCTGGTTCTCGGCGAGGTACGCGTTGACCCCGTCGGCGTAGGCGTCGTAGTACGCGCGCTCGGTAGCGGTGAGCGCCTCGACCTCCTGCTCGGCGGTGGCGTGCCAGCCGAGCGTGCGCAGGAACTTGTCGGTGCCGAGCTGCGATGCGCCGAACAGCTCCGAGAGGCGCCCGCTCGTGACGTGCCGGCGGAAGTCCATCTCCCAGAACCGGTCCTGCGCCTGCACGTATCCCTGCGCGAAGAACAGGTCGTGCGGCGAGTCGGCGGTGATCGTCGGGATGCCGAGCACGTCGCGCTGCACCGTCACCTCCGCCTCGAGGCCAGGCACCGTCGCCTCGCCGCTCAGCTGCGGGAACGAGCGCTGCGCCGTGTACGCGACGAAGCCGACCGCGATGAGGGCGAGCACGACGATGCCCGCGAGGATGCTGAAGAGCGTGATGCCGACCGTCCGCCCCACGGATCGACGGGGAGCGGTGTCGTCGACGGCGTAGGGCGAGGGCTGGGGCTTCGGCATTGAAGGGCTTTCCGAGCGAGGGTTGGGGGGAACGCGGTGCCAGGCACCGCGGCATCCGGTCCCTGTGCATTCGGGTAGCACAGGCACCGCTCCGCATGCTAACCCCGACCCGCGCCCTACGCCGAATCGCACTCGCTTTTGCCGTGGGATCGGCTGTTGCGAACCATCCGACGGGTGCTGCCCGCCCGGTATCCGTCAGCCGATGACGCTCGGCTGCAGGTCGCGGAGCGTGCGGAAGTGCGTCATGCGGGTGACGCCGATGGCGGCGATCACGCCGGCGCCGACGAGCCATGCGAGCAGCACGGCAAGGTCGAGCCACACCCGGTCGGCGCTGCCGCCGTACATCACCTGGCGCATCGCGTCGACGACGTAGCCCATCGGCAGCACGTGGTGCAGCGCAGCCAGCGGTGCCGGCAGGGTCTGCCAGGGGAACGTGCCGCCCGCGGTCACCAGCTGCAGCACCATCAGCACGAGGCCGAGGAATTGCCCGACCGATCCCAGCCAGACGTTCAGCGCGAGCACGATCGCCGCGTACGTGGCGCTGGCGAGCACCAGGATGCCGAGCGTCGCCAGCGGATGCGCGAACGAGAAGCCGAGCGCGAGGGCGAGCACCCCGAAGAGCCCGACCATCTGCAGGCCGCCGAGAAGGGCGGGGGTCGCCCAGCCCGCGAGTGTGATGCGGATCGGCGAGTGCAGGGCCGTCACCGCGCGCTTGGAGACGGGCTTGACGATCAGGAACAGCGCGTAGATGCCGATCCAGCCGGCGAGGGCGGCGAAGAACGGCGCGAGGCCGGCGCCGTAGTTCTGGGCCTGGGTGAGCGACGACCGCTCGATCTCGACGGGCGCGGCCAGCGTGCCGGCCTGCGCCTGGCGGGTCGCGGCGTCGAACGAGGGAAGCTGGGCGGCACCGTCGGCGAGTCCGTCGCGCAGCTGCGTCGCGCCGTCCTCGAGCTGGGTCAGGCCGCCGTCGAGGGCAGTTGCCCCGTCGCGCAGCTGCGCGGCACCGTCGGCGGCGGTCGCCGCGCCCGTGGCCAGGGTCGCCGCGCCTGCGGCGACGCTCGCGGCGCCCGACGACACCTGCTGGGCTCCGTCGTTCAGCCGGCCGATCTCGGCGACGGCGCCCTGCACGCGATCGTCGACCGCGTCCAGCCGTTCGCCGACGGGATCCAGCTGTGCGAGGACCTCTTCGATCCGCGTCTGGTCGAGACCCGCCTCGGCGAGCGTCGCGGCGATGCCGTCGCGCACCTGTGGCAGTGTCGAGACCGCATCAGAGGATGCCGCGCCGATCCGGTCCGCGATCGCGTCGAGCTGCGCGGTGCCGCCGGCAACCTGGCTCGCACCGTCCGCGACCTGAGCCGCACCCGTCGAGAGCTGGGTGGCACCGTCGCGCAGCTGCGCAGTTCCGTCGGCGAGCTGGACGGCACCGGCGGAGAGCCGCCCCGCACCGTCGCCGGCCTGCGCGAGACCGTCCACCAGCTGAGAGGCGCCGGTGGCGGCATCCGTCAGCTGGATTCGGATGGTGTCGAGCGCGTCGAGCATGGTGAGACCCGCCTCGGCCACGACCTTCTCGGTGATCGTGGTCTGGATGCGCTCGACCGCCTGCGTGCCGATCGTCGAGGCGAGGTAGTTGTTGGCGTCGCTCGTGTGCAGCACGATGTCGGCCGTCCGCGGCTCGCCCGTCGTGATGGAGGCGATCGCAGCGGTGAAGTCCGCGGGCAGCTCGATCGCGAAGTCGTAGGCGCCATCGTCGAGGCCCGCGTCCGCCTCACCGGCGGTGGCGAGGTGCCAGTCGAACGTGCCGTCTTCGATGAGCTCCTGGGCGACCTCGTCGCCGAGGTTGCGCTCCGTGCCGTTGAGCTCGGCACCGGTGTCGGCGACCACGAGTGCGACCGGCACCTCGTCGAGCTGGCCGTAGGGGTCGCGATTCGCCCACAGGTAGAGGCCGCCGTAGAGGATCGGCACGACCATCAGTGCGATCAGCGCGATGAGCGACATGCGCGTCGAGGCGAGGCGCCGGAGCTCAGCGAGGATCATCTGGGGGACCTTCATACCCGGCCACCCTTCGACGGCGCGGTGAAGCGGCGCAGCCGTGGCCTGCCCGCGATCCCGGGCGTCTCGTCTCTGCGTTTCGACTCGCCAGCTCGCTCAACGACCGCCGCTCGCTCAACGACCGCCGCTCGCTCGACGAGCACCGACTGCGAGGCCTGGCCGGCGATCACGAGCACCGCAAGGCCGCGAGCGGCGAAGTCCTCGGCGATCGCCCACCACGCGGCGGGCGGACCGCCATGACGGTCGGGCGAGACGAGCACGAGGCCCTCGATGCCCTTGCGCAGTACGGCCAGCTCGCAGAGCGCGCGCACGCGGTCGGCGGGATCCACGTTCGAGACGGGGACGGATGCCGCCTCTCCGAGCGCGTGCTCGTCGAGCCAGCGCCGCACCGCGATCGGGTCCGACCGGCGGCCCGCGAACATGAGCTCCTCGGCGGCGACGCCGGCGAGCGTGACGTTCGGTTCCGGCTCAGACACCTCGGGGGCGTCGACGAGGGCGACGCGCCGGCGCAGGCGGGCGGCCGCCGAGCGCCCGTCGATGGCGACACGACCGGTGTCGGGCCGCATCCGGCCCGATGCGATGAGGCCCAGCACGGTGGGCCGCTGCTCGGTCTCGGCGGCGACCAGCGTGACGCGGCCCGACTCGAAGACGGCCGAGGTCACGGGAAGTGCGTGCTCGCGGCGGCCCTTGCCGACGGCATCCAGCTCGACCTTCACTCCGTCACCGCCGCGGCGGCGGTGGCGGCCGCCGGCGGGGCGAGCAGGTCGGGATGATCCTCGAGCAGCGCCGCGGCCTCGCGCCACGAGAGTCCGGCGATGCTGAGCACGGCCCGCACGGCGAGGGCGCCCGCGCTCGGCGACGAGGCGTCCATGCGGGTGATGACGGTGCGCGCGGTCTCTTCGACGAGCCGGGCGAGCGTGGGGGCGGCGACGTCGGTGCGCAGCATGTCGGCGTCCTGACCCTCGCGCACGATGCGCACGACGGTCCGGCGGAGGGGAGCGAGCGCGGTCGCCGTCTCCTCGAGGTGGGCCTCGTCGAGGGCGATCGCGGCGAGCACCTGCACGTGGGCCGCCTCGTTCCACAGCGCCCCTGCGAGGCGGGCGAGCGCGACGCGCGGGTCGGCATCGTCGATCGCGACCGCGATGGCGTTGAACCTCTCCGCCCCCTGGGCGACGAGTTCGCGCACCAACGCGTCGCGGTCGTCGAAGTGCCCGTAGAGGGCCCGTCGTGAGAGGCCCGCCTGCCGGGCGATCGCGTCGACCGACGCGCGGGGGTCGTGCGCGAGGGCGACGTGCGCCGCGGCGAGGATGCCGGCGCGGTTCTCGAGAGCGTCCCGCCGCGGACGGCGCACAGCATCGATCGAAGAGGTCATGCCTCCACGATAGTTATCTTGCACAACATTGTGCAAGTTATGTCCGCGCGGCCGTTGAGCGGAGGGCGCTCTGGCGCCCGAAGACGAAACGCGCCAGACCTTTCGCAAGGTCAGGCGCGTTTCGTCTCGCTCCTTCGTCGCTCGCTCAACGACCGCGGGACGGTCGTCTCGCTCCTTCGTCGCTCGCTCAACGACCGCGGTCCGAAGAGACGCTCAGTCGGTTCCCAGGTCGAACGCGGATGCCTCGTTCGCGGCATCCGTCGCCTCGGCCAGTTCTTCGCGCTCGGCGCTGTACTCCTCGGCGTGCTCGGTGATCTCGCCGGCCTCGCCCTGCGCGAGGTGGCCCACGAGCTCGCCGGTCGCTCCGCCGATGATGCCCGCTGCGGCGTAGTGCTCGAGCCGCACGCGCGAGTCGGCGATGTCGAGGTTGCGCATGGTGAGCTGGCCGATGCGGTCGGTGGGGCCGAACGCGGCGTCGCCGACGCGCTCCATCGACAGCTTGTCGGGGTGGTACGACAGGCGCGGGGCGCTCGTGTCGAGGATCGTGTAGTCCTCGCCGCGACGCAGGCGCAGGGTCACGGAGCCCGTGATCGTCGAGCCCACCCATTTCTGGATCGACTCGCGCAGCATGAGCGACTGTGGCTCGAGCCAGCGGCCCTCGTACATCAGGCGCCCGAGGCGGCGGCCCTGCTCGTGGTACGTGGCCAGCGTGTCTTCGTTCAGGATGCCGTTGACCAGGCGCTCGTACGCGATGAAGAGCAGCGCCATGCCCGGCGCCTCGTAGATGCCGCGCGACTTCGCCTCGATGATGCGATTCTCGATCTGGTCGCTCATGCCCAGGCCGTGGCGGCCGCCGATGCGGTTGGCCTCGAAGACGAGCTGGACCGGGTCGGCGATCTCGACGCCGTTGAGGGCGACCGGTCGGCCTGCCTCGAAGGTGACGGTGACGTCCTCGGTCTCGATCTCGACCGACGGGTCCCAGAACCGCACGCCCATGATCGGCTCGACGGTCTCGAGCGATACGTTCAGGTGCTCGAGCGTCTTCGCCTCGTGCGTCGCGCCCCAGATGTTGGCGTCCGTCGAGTAGGCCTTCTCGGCCGAGTCGCGGTAGGGGAAGCCGTGCTCGACGAGCCACTCGCTCATCTCCTGGCGCCCGCCGAGCTCGGTGACGAAGTCGGCGTCGAGCCACGGCTTGTAGATGCGCAGGGCGGGGTTTGCGAGCAGCCCGTAGCGGTAGAACCGCTCGATGTCGTTGCCCTTGTAGGTCGAGCCGTCGCCCCAGATGTCGACGCCGTCCTCCTTCATGGCGCGGACGAGCAGCGTCCCGGTCACGGCGCGGCCGATGGGCGTCGTGTTGAAGTAGGTGCGGCCGCCGGAGCGGATGTGGAACGCGCCGCACGCGAGGGCGCCGAAGCCCTCCTCGACGAGCGCCGGCTTGCAGTCCACCAGCCGCGAGACCTCGGCGCCGTATTCGAGCGCGCGGCTCGGGATCGCGTCGATGTCGTCTTCGTCGGGCTGGCCGAGGTCGCCGGTGTAGGTGCACGGGATCGCGCCCTTGTCACGCATCCACGCGACGGCGACGGAGGTGTCAAGGCCCCCTGAGAAGGCGATGCCGACGCGCTCGCCGACGGGCAGGGATTGAAGGACCTTCGACATGCCGTCAAGTCTAGTTAAGGGATGCGGCGCGACCCGGCCAGGCGTGCTTCTGTCACTCCGTCACCGCCAGCAACACTGGCGAGTCGGCATCCACCGGCCTCTGCGATCGCTTCACACGCGACAAGATTCCCTTTCGTCACACCAAAAGGGCTGGAAGCGGTCGCTGAGGACACCGAGACGATCACCGAGATCCCGGCGCGCTCGGAATGCACGGTGACAGAGACGGACGATCGAGGCGCCGACGGCACGGTCACCGCAGCGGACGTGCCGGGTGCGGAGGGTGAGCTCGCGCCGCAGATCGACCAGGAGACGCGCACGGTGGTGATCCCCGAACTGCAGCCCATCCGTGTCGTCAGCGCGGATTCGCGGACGGCGTTCTGGGAGAATCTGCCGACCGGCGCCGAGTGCCGCCTCATCGAGGTGGACGAAGGGGGAGCGAACGAGACCGAGATCCTGGACGCGGAGGGCAACGTCATCGCCGGCCACGGCGAGGGCTACACCTTCACGGTCGAGACCGATCCGACCACCCTGAGCGTCGACGATCAGCCGCAGCCGAGCCTGCAGGTCCGCAACACCTTCAACCTGGCGCAGGTCTCTGTCACCAAGACGGTGGAGTCCGAGGCGAAGGGCATCGACGGCGAGCCGATCTCGTACGGCCCGTTCGAGGTGACGCTGGACTGCCTCTGGAACCAGCAGCAGGTCGCCGCCGCCGAGCCGATGACGCAGACGATCGCGGACGGCGAGACGGTGACGTGGGCGGAGCTGCCTGCGGGCAGCGAGTGCACTGTCGCCGAGACGGATGCCGGTGACGCCGACCAGACGACGATCACCGTCGATGGTGAGGTGCAGCCCGGAACCACGGGCTCGGTGACCCTCGCGTCGGGCCAGGTGACGATCGTCTTCACGAACACGTTCATCGCACCCCTCCCGCCGACCGGGCTCGAGGGGCGCGGCGTCGTGATCGCGCTGTCGGCCGGGTTGGCCGTTCTCGCGAGCGGTCTGGTGCTGGTGATCGCGGCGATGCGGCGGCGTCGGCTGAGCTGACCGTAGCGAGATGGTGGGGCCGGATACTCCGACCCCGCCTTCTCGTGCGGCCACGCTCGCGGTGGCGCCGGTCAGGCTGAAGCGCACGCCGATACGGGCGTGTTGTGAGGACGCTACAACGTGTCCGCCGTTCGGGGGACAGAACGCACAAACAGTCCCCGACGACCGTTGCGCGTCACTCCGACAGGGCTCGCGAGGGGACGGATGCCGGCGCCGGCGCCGTGGCATCGGCATCCGTGTCGGTGATACCGATCCGGCGGCCCCACCACACGACGAAGGCTCCGACCGCGACGATCGCGAGCGCGATGCCGATGACGTAGACGATCACCGAGAGCCAGCCGCCCGGGTTGTTCGGGTTCAGGAACGGATACGGGTACCAGAAGGGGTCGCCCGACACGGGGTTGGTGACGAGGGGTCCGCGGATCATCGTGTACACGGCCCAGAGGATCGGGAAGGCGACCACCGCCCACAGGCTGCGCCACGGCAGCGACCGGCGCAGCGGGCCCACGAAGACGTCGGCCAGCAGGAACAGCGGGCCGATCAGATGCAGCACCTCGTTCGACCACGGGATGGGCGCGCTGCCCTGGGGCAGTTCGATGCCCCGCAGCAGTGCGTTGTAGACGATTCCGGTGATGATCATGAAGGTGCTCGCGCAGGCGAGCGCGACGGCCAGTGCCAGGGGCTCGGCGATCGCTCTGCGTCCGCGGGCGAAGAACCACACCGCCGCCCACACGAGCACGATCGCCGCGAGGGCGTTCGAGAGGATCGTGAAGAAGCTGAAGAAGTTCGCGATCGTCGTGGTGACGTCGCGGCCGAGCTCGGCCGCCGTGCCGATCGACTTCGACAGCTGCGCCGTGATCGCCGCCACGATGACCGCCGCCATCGCCAGCCTCAGCACCGTCCACACCGTCGCCCATGCCCGAGAACGCGTCATGCGCACACCATACCGATCCGGGTCTGCCGGGTCGTGTCGTGTCGCGGTGTGACTCGGCGTGGCGCGGGTGCCGCCACCGGCGCCGCTCGTCGGGCTACCCTCGGGCGCGGTGGAACGTCCGCCGCCCGAGCTGGAGGATGATCTCGTGTCGACGCTGCTGGAGGACGAGGCGCTGCTGTTCGTGCAGGAGCTGATCCGGATCGACACGGTGAACACCGGAGTGCTCGCGACCATCGGCGACGGCGAGACCCGTGCCGCGCAGTACGTCCAGGAGCGCCTGGCCGAGGCGGGCATCGCGTCGGAGCTCGTGGAATCGCGCCCGGGTCGCGGGTCGCTCATCGCGCGCATCCCCGGACGCGATCGGGATGCCGGTGCCCTGCTGGTGCACGCGCACCTCGACGTCGTCCCGGTCGACGAGAAGGACTGGACCCATCCGCCGTTCGGAGCCGATATCGAGGACGGCTTCCTCTACGGCCGCGGCGCCGTCGACATGAAGAACTACGCGGGGACGATCCTGGCCGTCGCCCGTCATTTCGCGCGCGAGGGCATCGTGCCGCGACGCGACCTCGTGTTCGCGTTCCTCGCCGACGAGGAGAGCGGCGGCGTCTGGGGTGCGGGGTGGCTCGTCGAGAACCGCCCGGACCTCTTTGCCGGAGTCACGGAGGCGCTGAGCGAGGTGGGCGGATTCTCGGTGCCGCTGGCCGCCGACCCGGGCGATGCGAGGCGGGCGTACCTCGTCGCGACGAGCGAGAAGGGCGTCGCCTGGGCGACGCTCAGCGCCCGAGGGCATGCCGCGCACGGCTCTCGGCCGACCGCCGACAATGCCGTGGTGCGCCTCGCCCAGGCGGTCGCTGCGGTCGGCGCTCATCGGTTCCCCGTGGTGCGCACTCCCGCGCTGCAGCGGTTCCTCGATGTGTTCGGCGAGGCGCGCGGGCTGGCGTTCACCGACGAGTCGCTCGCCGCCGACCTGGAGAGCCTCGGGTTCGTGTCGTCGCTGGTCGGCGCGACGACGCGCAACACCGCGACGCCGACGGTGCTCGCCGCGGGTGACAAGACGAACATCATCCCGGCCGAGGCCTCGGCGCGCCTCGACATCCGCATCCTGCCGGGGGAGGACGACGCTCTGCGTTCCGGGCTGCGAGAGGTCGTGGGCGACGGCATCGAGATCCGCGAGGGGCGCTGGTGGTCGGCGACCGAGGCGCCCGTCGACGCCCCCATCATCGGCATCCTGCAGGACGCGATCTCGCACGACGATCCGGACGGCGTCGTCGTGCCGTACCTGCTGCCGGCGAGCACCGACAACAAGCACTTCGCGAGGCTCGGCATCCACGGCTATGGGTTCGTGCCGCTGCGAGTGCCCCGCGACTTCGACGTGTTCGCCCAGTTCCACGCGGCCGACGAGCGCGTCCCCGTCGACGCGCTGCACTTCTCGGCGCGTGTGACGGAGCGCATCCTGCGAACGGCCTAGAACGACGGATGCCTCGCGCCGAGGTTCTTCAGCCGCCGAACCGCTCCGCCTGCATCCGCATGGCTGCGGTGGCGGCATCCTCGTCCCACACGCGCGGCTGCGCACCCTCGAGTGCGCGGGCGAGCGGCACCCAGCCGACCCAGCGCAACGGCTCGCCGCCGGGCGCGGGTCTCAGCGCTTCGAGATCGCGGTAGTCGTCGACGCGCACCCGGTCCCACGCATGCACGATCCGGCCGTGGCCGAGGCTCAGGCCGACGTGGCCCCAGTCGCGTCGCTCGCCGAAGAGCTCGCCGACGCTCTCGTAGAACGCCAGGGCGTGGACGGGCGGCTCTCCGGTGTTCACCGATGCCGCGTAGAGGCGAGCCGATTCGGCCGCGTCGTCGCCGCCGAACATCTCGAGATCGTTCGAGCGCTCGATCGCGTCCTCGACGAACGCCAGGCAACGCGTCGCGTACGCCGTCGATCCTTCGCGTGCGAGCGCCCAGGTCACGGCGTTCACGCCGCACGTCTCCACATCGAAACTCATCAGCAGCAGGCTAGCGAACACGTCGCGCCACCCGTTGGCTCGGTCGGGGCGTGGCGGTCGTGCGATCAGAACGGCGCGTCGGAACTCTCGGTGGAGCGGAACACGGGGACCGCGCGCTCCGGCTTGACGAGGTAGTGGCGGCCGGAGGGCGAAGTCCATCGGACAGCGCCGCCCGAGCCGGGGACTTGTTCGATGCTCCAGTCGGTGTGATGTCGGACGGTGTGGTGGCCCTCGCACAGCGGTGCGAGATTGGTGAGTTCGGTGTGGCCGCCGAGGGCCCAGTCGACGTTGTGGTCGACGTCGCACCGGGAGGCCGGCATCCCGCAGCCGGGTCCCATGCATCGATCGGCACGCCACTTCACCAGCTTCTGAAGTGCGGGTGGCGGCCGGTACTGGTCGCGGCCGACGGAGAGCACCATGCCCGTCTCGGGGTGGGTCAGCACTCGCGTCCACCCGGATGCACCGCCCGCGAGTTCCCGCGCCACGGGCAGCGGGATCGGTCCGATGCCTTCCACGACCGGCGGGTCGATCCCCGCCGCGGCGCGGGATGCGTCGGAGTCGTGGAGGAGCGCGAGAACCGGTGTGGTGACGAATACCGTCGCCCGCGCACCGCGGGCGTGGTCGGGGTGGATCTCGGTGGCGCCGTCGATGAGCAGGTCGAGGACGACGTCGGCGCGTACTTGGTCGAGGGTGCGCGTCTCTCCATCGCAGGCCTTGATGGCTTTCGCCATCGCGGTCACCCGCGAGACGGCGGCGTGGATGGCGACCATGGGTGCGTAGACGTGCGCCCATCCCATCCCGTCATCGTCCGGCTCGACCGCGATCCGTCGCCTTGTCGCAGCCCTCTCGTAGCGTTCGGTGAGGGTGGCCGAGCGGACCTTGTCGATCAGTGTGCGCAGCTTGCGGCGGAAGGTGCCGACCGCCTCCGACTCCGCCAGCACGATGCCCGACTCGAGCACCTGGGCACGGAACTCCGGCTCGAGTTCGTTGACCGCGGCGACAAGGATCTGCGCGTGCACCTCGGTGATCTGTGCCCGCTCCATCGAGACCAGCACCGCCGGGTAGGAGTGCACCATCGCCTCGGCGAAGCTCAGCAGCTCGCCCGCGGCGTGCTCGGTGATTCGAAGAGCGGCCGCCAGCTCCAGCCGCACGCCCCGCTCTACGACCTCGGTCAGAACCCGGCCGTTGCGCGTCGCATCGCGAAGCGCCTCGCGCCGCATCGCATCGATCCGCTCGAGCCGCTGCGCGGCGAGCACCGTCATCATGGTGGCTGCCTCGACGACCAGATCGAGTTCATCCGGAAACACCTGGTAGGGGATGTCGGGATCGGTGAACATGCTCCGAGGTTAGAACATACCTACGACACTAAGAGTGCTTTCCCACGAGCATGACGGAGCGAGAACGCGCGCGTCGTATCGCGCACGGCAGGACCTTCGGCCCTGCAGTCGGTGCCTCTGCCGCACAGGCTGAGTCGGTGCCGCGCCTGCGGGGGGCCTTCTCCGCAGACAGCACTCACGGGGCCCGACAGGCGGGCTCCGCCTCGGCTCTTCAGCCACAGAACGCGAGTCAAGGAGATTTACCATGAAGGTACTCGTCGCATATGAGAGCAAGTACGGCGCAACAGAAGGCATCGCGGAGCGTATTGGCGAAGCGCTGCGCGAATGCGGTCTCGACGCTGACGTCATCCGCTGCAGCGAAGTGCCCGACGTCTCGGGCTACGACGCCTTCGTGGTGGGGTCGGCGACCTATGAGTTCAATTGGCGGAAGGCTGCCCGCACGTTCGTCACCCGCAATGCCGGCGTGCTCTCGTCCCGCCCGACCTGGCTCTTCAGCAGCGGGCCGCTCGGCACGGAGACCGTCGATGCGGACGGAAAGGACGTTCTGAAAGGAGCCGAGCCCAAGCAGTTCGCCGACTTCACGGACCTTCTCCACCCGAAGGGCACGCAGGTGTTCCGCGGGGCATACCACCACGACAAGATCCGCGGAGCCGACCGGATCGTCGCGTGGATGCCCGCGATTCGCGATGTCCTGCCCGAGGGCGACTTCCGCGAATGGGATGCGATCGACGCGTGGGCGGTCTCGATCGCTGAGCTTCTCGGAGCCGCCGCCCCCCGCCATACCCCAGCCTGACCGGGACGAACCTGCCGCTCAACCAAGCCCCTGGCCGCAACCCAAGGAGTGCCGATCCTGAGAATGTCTCGGGGATAGTGTCGTATCCGAGCGTCGCCGTTCGTGGATCAGGTGTGCGACCCCGTCCGGGTCGCCGCGACCGAGGAGCCACGACATGGCTCTCGTCCCGATGAGAGGAGACGGCAGTGACGAAGTATCTGATCGCATTCAACGACGAGTGGGTGCCCGAGCACACCCCCGACGAACTGCGCGCCAAGAGCGAGGCCTCGCGAGCCCTCCTCGACGACATGAAGGAGGCGGGCGTCTTCCTCTACGCGGATGGCGGAATCGATGCCTCGACCGCGGTCTGCAGCGTCGTGAGCAAGGACGGGAAGCCGGTCTTCACCGACGGGCCGTTCGTCGAGAGCAAGGAGCATCTCGGCGGATTCACCGTCGTGGAGGTGCCGGACGATGAGGCCGCACGCTACTGGGCAGGGCGACTCGCCGTCGCACTGGACTGGCCGCAGGAGGTGCACCGATTCCCGTCAGACGTCTCGGAGATCATCGAACGGCAATCGCGCGTGGCTGAATGACGATGACCCGCTGCATCCAGTCCGCGTTGGCGCCGGCTGAGGACATACAGCTCGGTGCTGTCGAATCGCGTCCGGCGCGGCTCCCGGCATCCGCTCGGGCTCTGCGGGAGTCGTGACCGGATCCCGCGTCGAGAAGGCCATCGCCCGCGCCCATCACGAGGAGTGGGCGCGGGTGGTGGCCGGTCTCGCCCGTCGCTTCGGCGATCTCGATCTCGCCGAGGATGCAGCCGCCGAGGCATTCGTCGCCGCGGTGGAGCGGTGGCCGCGCGACGGAGTACCGCCCAACCCCGGCGCATGGCTCACCACCACCGCGACGCGCAAGGCGATCGACCGGCTGCGTCGCGAGTCCCATCGCGAAGGCAA
Organism: Microbacterium sp. ZW CA_36; assembly: GCF_044987475.1. Lineage (NCBI taxonomy): Bacteria > Bacillati > Actinomycetota > Actinomycetes > Micrococcales > Microbacteriaceae > Microbacterium > Microbacterium sp. ZW CA_36. The sequence goes on along the minus strand of NZ_JBJDRL010000022.1, from coordinate 39,678 downwards.
ACACCAGGCGGCGCAGATGCTGTCCGACGACACTCCACACGAGCCGACCGGGCCGGTCGAGGACGACCGGCTGCGGCTGGTCTTCATCTGCTGTCATCCTGCCCTCGCCATGGAGGCGCGGGTCGCGCTGACCCTGCGCCTGCTCGGCGGGCTCACTGTCGCAGAGATCGCCCACGCCTTCCTGGTGCCGGAGACCACGATGGCGCGACGGATCACCCGCGCGAAGGCGAAGATCAAGGCGGCACACATCCCCTTCCGGATGCCGTCGGCGGGCGACATCCGCGAGCGGCTCGCCGGGGTGCTCGCGGTGATCTACCTCATCTTCAATGAGGGCTATCTCGCCACCGCCGGGGATGACCCGCTGCGCGCCGACCTGACCGACGAGGCGATCCGCCTGGGCCGCCTCCTGCGCACGCTCCTTCCCGATGAGGGTGAGGTGACCGGCCTCCTCGCCCTGATGCTCCTCGCTGACGCGCGACGCATCGCGCGCGTGTCTCACACCGGTGAGCTGGTCACCTTGGACGAGCAAGACCGCGGCGCGTGGAACCGAGCCCTGGTCGTCGAGGGGCACTCCCTGGTCCGCGAGCGGATCGGCGCGGTCGCTGCCGGTGCCTCCCCACCAGGGCGATATCAGCTGCTGGCGGCGATCAACGCGGTGCACACGGATGCCCCTTCCGCACGCGATACCGACTGGTCCCAGATCGTCGCTCTCTACGACCGCCTGATCCGGCTCGATGGCTCCCCGATCGTGCGACTCAACCGCGCGATCGCGGTCGCCGAACTGGACGGCCCCGATGTCGCGCTCGCCGAGATCGACCGACTCAGCGAGGCCCTCGACGGGTACCACGCCTACCACGCGGCGCGCGCCGACCTGCTGCGGAGGGTCGGGCGAAGTGACGCATCTCGGAGGGCGTACGACCGAGCCATCGAACTCGCCGGCAACCCGGCCGAGCGGGCGTACCTCACCCGCCGTCGCGACCAGCTCGTGTGGTGACGCGGGACTGGCGAGAATTCACCGTTCAGAGCCTCGCGGGCCCGTGTCGCTGCGCAATAGGATCACAGCACCTTGATGACCCAGAGTCCGAAAGCGACCGGCCGGTCGCTTTCGGAGATCAACCGAAGGAGAGATCGATGGGTACGCAGAACCTCGCACTGGTGGTCGGCTCGTATGACGACACGGACTCCGCGGCAGACGACTACGAAGCCCTCCGAAGCGGCCAGGACACCGGCGGGTACGAGATCATCGGCGCCGTGGTGCTCGTCCGTGACAAGGATGGCAAGGTCCAGGTCAAGGAGCACGGCGACAAGTCCGTGGGCCACGGTGCGGCCTGGGGCGCCGGCGCCGGAGTGGTCGTCGGCCTGTTCGCGCCGCCGCTCTTGGCGGCCACCGCGATCGGTGCCGGTATCGGCGCGATCCTCGGAAAGATCAAGAAGAACCGTGAGGAGAAGCAGTTCGGCGTCGATGTCGACGAGTACCTCGCGCCCGGGACCTCCGCGGTCGTCGCGGTCGTCGACGACAAGTGGGCCGACAACGTCGAGAAGGCGCTGACCAGGGCCGACAAGCGGATCAGCAAGGCGATCGATTCCGACGACTACGAGAAGCTGCGCGAGGCGATCGACAAGTCAGCCGACGACGTCGTCGAGCAGATCAACTCCTAGCGGTTTCCAGAGGAGGCCCGGCGGGCGAGCGCCGGGCCCCGCCTCTCATCTCACGCGAGACGCCCGAGCCCTCTCGCCCGCGGTCAGGAGCTGCTGCTGGAGCCCGACGAACGATCGGGCAGGTAGGGCTCGATCGCGGCGGCGAGCTTCGCCGGCGACATCGACTGCAGCCAGATGCGGCCCGGACCGTGGATCTCTGCGAGAAAGAGCGAGTCGCCGAAGAACTTGTTCTTGATGCCCTTCACCGAGCTGAACTCCAGATTCATGTCGGCCTCGAACATCGCGAGGTGCCCGGGATGGATGAGGAGGGACTGACCGGCCGCCAGCTCGTATTCGGTGATCTCCCCGGCCAGCTGCACCCACGCCGTTCCGTTCCCGGCCAGCTTCTGGAAGACCACGCCCGCGCCGCCGAAGATGCCGGCGCCGAGCTTCTTCTGCAGTCCGACCGACACCTCGACTCCGGCGGTGCTCGCCGAGTACGACCCCTGCTGGACCATGTACGAGTCGGCGGCGTCGATGTCGAGCTGGCGGATCGTGCCCGGCAGCTGCGCGGCGAACGCGAGCAGTCCGCCCTGCCCCGGCGCCGTGTATTCGGTCAGGAACAGCTGCGCGCCGCCGAGCACCCGCTTGAGTCCGCTCATGAAACCTCCCTGCCCGCCCGTGCCGTGCACCGTCGAGGTGTCCAGGGCGAAGCCGGGTGACATCCATGCCACGTCCCCGCCCTCCGCGACGATCTTCTCCCCGGACTCGAGGGTCAGCTCGAGAATCGGCATGGTCGTGCCCGCAATCGTCGACTTCATGCGATTCAACGTAGTCACGAACGCTTCGCGAAGAAACAAGAATCGCTAGATTCCCTAGCGATTTTCGAAATGCCGTCGGCGCGCCCACCGCGTGAACCCGGCGACGACGGTGACCTCGTCGAGTCGTCCGGCGCGCGGCATAGCGCGACGTCGGGTCTCCGGGCGCGGCAGACCGCGGTCTGCGTCGGTGCATGCCGGAGTGTGACGCCGCGTTGCGGAGCGTCACCATCCGTGTCGCCGCGCGCCCGTGACGGCTGGGCCGCGCGGGAGGTGTCGCCCTAGCTTCGGCGTACCGGCGCACCCCGCAGACACCGCGCCGCCGACCGAGGAGCCCCTCATGACCGACACACTCCCGCGCCAGGCAGGCGCCGCCGAAGCCGCGACGCCGACGCCGCCGGCGTCGTCGCGCGTCGATCTCGGCGACCTCACCGTCGTCCACACCCGGCACTGGTTCCGGTGGTCGATCGGCATCGTCGTGCTGTTCGTCGTCGCACAGTTCGCGTGGTCGCTGGTGACGAACGAGAACTATGAGTGGGACGTCTTCGCCCACTACTTCCTGTCGGAGCCGGTGCTCCAGGGCGTGGGCCTCACCCTGCTGCTGACGGTGATCTCGGCATCCATCGGCTTCGTCCTCGGGACGCTCCTGGCGCTCGCCCGCCTCGCGAAGTCGCCCCTCCTGAACTCTGCCGCGTGGCTGTTCATCTGGTTCTTCCGCTCGGTGCCCCTCGTCGTGCAGATCATCGTCTGGTACAACCTCGGCTACCTGTACCCGACGCTCGGCCTCGGCACCCCGTTCACGACGGACTTCTGGATCGTCGAGTTCCCGACGGTGCAGCTGATCAGCGCCTTCGCGGCCGCGATCCTCGGGCTCGGCCTGAACCAGGCGGCGTATTCGGCCGAGATCATCCGCGGCGGCCTGCTGTCGGTCGACCAGGGCCAGCTCGAGGCGGCCGCGGCGCTCGGCATCCCGCCCCGCCGTCGCCTGACGCGCATCGTGCTCCCGCAGGCGATGCGCTCGATCGTCCCCAACGCCACCAACGAGGTGATCGGGCTGGTCAAGGGCGCGTCCGTCGTGTTCGTGATCGCCCTGCCCGAGGTCTTCTACGCGGTGCAGGTCATCTACAACCGCAACAGTCGCGTGATCCCGCTGCTGCTCGTCGCGGTCGTCTGGTACACGATCATCACCACCGTGCTGAGCATCGCGCAGTACTACATCGAGCGGCACTACGCCCGCGGCACGGTGCGCGTGCTGCCGCCGACGCCCGTGCAGCGGGCCCGCCACTGGATCGCCGTGCAGTGGGCGCGTCTGGGCGACTCCGAGACCGGTCCGGCACCGCTTGTGGGGGTCGATGCCCCGGTCGTCGCGAAGGCGACGTTCCAGGGTTCGAGCAACGACGCGAAGTTCGGAGGGCATTGACATGCGCACTGACACCATCACCGCTGAAATCGGCCGCACGACCGCCACGCGCGGGCTCGTCGAGATCCACAACGTCCACAAGAGCTATGGCGGCGCCGAGGTGCTGCGCGGCATCGATCTGACCGTCGAGCCGGGCGAGGTCGTCGCGATCCTCGGGCCGAGCGGCTCGGGCAAGTCGACGCTGCTGCGCACCATCAATCACCTCGAGAGCGTCGACCGGGGCTCGGTCACGGTCGACGGCCAGCTGATCGGCTACGAGCTGCGCGGCGGCAGGCTCTACGAGCTGCGCGAGCGGGAGGTGCTGGAGCGGCGGACGCAGATCGGCATCGTCTTCCAGAACTTCAATCTCTTCCCGCATCTGACCGCGCTCGAGAACGTCACCGAGGCGCCGATCGCCCTGGGGCGGCTCTCGAAGGACGATGCCCGCGAGCTCGCGCTGGGGCTGCTCGACCGCGTCGGCCTCGCCGACAAGGCCGAGCACTACCCGCGTCAGCTGTCGGGCGGACAGCAGCAGCGCGTCGCGATTGCCCGCGCGCTGGCGCTCAAACCCAAGGTGATCCTGTTCGACGAGCCGACGAGCGCGCTCGACCCGGAGCTGGTCGGCGAAGTGCTCGACGTCATCCGCGACCTCGCGCAGCTGGGCACGACTCTCATCATCGTCACGCACGAGGTCGGCTTCGCCCGTGAGGTGGCCGACCGCGTCGTGTTCCTCGACGGCGGCCAGGTCGTCGAGCAGGGCCCGCCCGCCGAGGTCCTCGTCACACCGAAGCACCCCCGCGTCCAGGACTTCCTTGCGAAGGTCCTGGCCTGACCCAGAGATCTCGATACCGAGTCTTCACCCGAGAGAAGGAAACACAGCAATGGCACTGAGCAAGAAGCAGGGCATCGCGATCGGCGTCGGCGTCGTCGCGGTGGCCGCGATCGTCGGCGGCGTCGTCTGGGGCGTCAACCAGAACGCCCCGGCCGAGGCGGCCGCCCCCGACGTGACCGAGGAGTCGGCGAACGTCGCGACCGACGACATCCAGTGGGTCCGCCTCGACGAGCCCGTCGCCGAGGCGGTCGAGGCGCTCGAGGCGAGCGGCTTCGAGCCGGTCGAGCCGGGCAAGCTCACCGTGGCGCACTCCGCCTATGTCCCGCCGCTGGGCTACATCCCCGAGGGTGAGACCGAGGCCGCCGGCACCGAGCCGAACATCGGTGCGCTGATCGCCGACGCTCTGGGCCTCGAGTACAACCCGGTCGTCGTCGCATGGGCGGACTGGCCCCTCGGCATCCAGTCGGGAAAGTACGACCTCATCACGTCGAACGTCACCGTCACGGAAGAGCGCAAGGAGCTCTACGACTTCGCGAGCTACCGCGAGGACCTGCTCGGCTTCTACGTGAAGAGCGACAGCGACATCGAGAAGATCGAGGAGGCCGCCGACATCTCGGGCCTCACCATCGCGGTCGGCTCGGGCACCAACCAGGAGCAGGTGCTGCTCGCCTGGAACGAGGAGCTCGAGACCGCCGGCGAGGAGCCCGCCGAGCTGCAGTACTTCGACGACAACGCCGCGACCGTGCTGGCGCTGCAGTCCGGCCGCATCGACGCGACGTTCGGGCCGAACGCGACGTCGGCGTGGTCTGCCCGCGAGACCGGTGACACCAAACTCGTCGGCCTCGTGCCCGGCGGCTGGCCCCTGACCGCGAACATCGCCGCCGCGACGGCCAAGGGCAACGGGCTCATCGAGCCGGTGGGTATCGCGCTCAACCATCTCATCGAGAACGGGCAGTACGACGAGGTTCTCGAGATCTGGGACCTCGAATCGGAGCGTGTCGACGAGAGCCTGATCAACCCGCCTGGACTCCCCAAGTCCTGACGCACCTGTGCCGGCCGGGTCCTCCGCGGGTCCGGCCGGCGCCACGCGTCTCCGTTGCCATCCGCTCGTGTCCGTCTGAGGGAGCACCGATGTCCCGCGTCCCGCTCACCGATCCGCCGTCTTCTTCCGCTGCGGAGACGGATGCCGGAGCCCGCCGTCTCGCACCGGGTTACGGTCGATGGGTGCACAGCTCTTCCCCCGACCAGGGCACCGTCCCCTCACCTGACCAGACCGCCGAGGCGGCATCCCACTCCGCCGACTGGACCATCCGGCTCGTCCGCCCCGAGGAGTACGAGCGCGCCGGCGATGTCACCGCGGAGGCCTACCTGTCGAGCTACGGCGAGCTGTCGGACGAGTACGTGGCGTCGCTGCGCGACGTCGCCGGCCGAGTTCAGGACGGTGACGTCTGGGTCGCGGTCGACGCCAACGGAGACATCCTCGGCACCGTGTGGGTCGCGCGAGAGGGCAAGCCGCTCGCGGACATGGCTCAGCCCGGCGAGACGGACTTCCGCCAGCTGGCCGTCGCACCGGTCGCACGGGGACGAGGCATCGGCGAGGCTCTCACCCACCACGTCATCGAGCTCGCGCGCGAGCGGGGCTCGCACCGCGTCGTCATGAATAGCGGGCCTGAGATGACCGGCGCCCACGCGCTCTACGCGAAGCTCGGCTTCCAGCGGATGTCGGAGCGCGAGGGGTTGTGGGAGGTACAGCCCGGCCGGTGGATCGAGCTGTACGCGTTCGGCTACGACCTGGCTCCCGCGCTCCGCTGACATCTCGCCGGGCCTGCGAACGCCCGGCATCCTGTGGGGGGCACCGGCAGTACACGTCACACCAGGACCTTCCCCAGGCGGGACGGTGGGGGTGGAATGGGGTGGCGGCCGCGGAGGCAGCGCAGACCGCAGGAAGGCAGGACTGATGAGCACGCGGATGCAGCCGAAGACGCCCACCGTGAAGGGGCCCGACGAATGGTTCACCGGCGACGTGTACTTCAACGCGTACTACGCCGGTGAGGAGCCCTCCCGTGCGCGGCTGAATCTCGTCAGGTTCACCCCCGGTGCGCACACGGCCTGGCACACGCACGCCGTAGGGCAGACCCTCCACGTCACCGAGGGCCGTGGATACGTGCAGAGTCGCGGTGAGGACGTCATCGAACTGCATCCCGGCGACACCGTGTACACCCCGGCGGGGGAGTGGCACTGGCACGGCGCGACCGGGGACGACTTCATGTGCCACCTCGCGATGTGGGAAGCACCGGCCACAGGGGAGCCGGAGACCGTCTGGGGCGACAAGCTCGCGCCCGGCGAGTACCCGCGCAGCAGCCGCGAGAGCGCGTCGTGACCGCCTGGACCGCGGACGAGCTCCGCCGGATCGGCGGCGCCACCGAGCTGCGCGTGACGTCGCAGCGGCCGGACGGGACACTGCGGCCCTTCACCACGATCTGGCACGCCACCGTCGGCGACACGCTCTACATCCGCTCCGCCCGTGGGCCGGAGAACGGATGGTTCCGCCGGGCGCTGCGCTCCGGCCAGGGTCGGATCAGCGCCGGCGGCGTCGAGGTCGACGTCACCTTCCGCCTTGCCGACCCCGAGGTGCGTCCGAGCCTCGACAGCGCCCTCCATGCGAAGTACGACCGGTACGGGCCGGGCCCCGTCGGAGCCATCACCGGCGACGACGTCCTCGAGACCACGCTCGAGGTCCTGCCGCGACGCTGAGATGACGCGACGGCCGTCGGCGTCGGGTCCATGGCCCGGCGCCGACCGCCCCGCCCCGGATCGCGCCTCGCCAATTTTGTAGAAACAGGCGACAACCGGCCGTTTTGCGCCTACCCTTGGCCTGGCGCCCCAGACCCCCGGCGTTCACCTCGGCACACAGGCCTCCGCGCGAGCCCGCTCCCTCGGCTCGTCGACGTTCCGACCCTGTGCTGCCGCACGCGGCCATCGGCAGGGATCGGACATGACGGAGCAGGACTACTCGTTCGGCAAGGCGCTGTTCGGACGACGCTGGCGAGCGATCGCGCCGATCTTCGACTGGGTCCGCAGGGCGTGGCACCAGGCGCTGCCGTCGGGGCGCGACTCGATACGGTGACGTCCCCGCTCCCCGGATAATGAGGGAGTGGAGCCGTGGGAGATGCGGGAGTGGTACGCCGAGTACCTCGACGCCTGCAACAGGCACGACATCGACGCCATCCGCTCGTTCGTCGATCCGTCGGTCCGGCGCGCCCATCTGCCCGGTGGGGCCGAGGCGTGGGTCACCGATATGGCCGACCTGTTCCAGGGCTTCCCCGACTGGCGGTGGCGCCGCATCCAGCTCGTCGTGGAGGACGACCGCGTCGCCGCCCATCTGCGCGGCAGCGGCACCCATTCGGGGACGTACCGCGGTATCGCCCCCACTCGGCGCCATGTCAATGTGGCCGAGTTCGCGATGTACCGTGTGACCAACGGGCGCATCACCGAGTTCACCGGTTCCGAGAACGATCTCGAAATGCGCACGCAGCTCGGCAGGTCCGAGCGGTAGCCGACATCGCCCACGCCTCGCGGGCGTCAGGCGACGGCGAGCTCGTGGGTGCGCAGCCCGTGGGGGTCGGCATCCGTCCACAGCGCCGTCGGGAACTCCCGTCGCAGCACAGGGGCGACCTCGTCGGCGAAGCGCTCGAGGATCTCGAGCTGCCGACCGAACGGCACCGTCGTCGGCAGGCTGATGGACTGCAGGTCGTGCCCGAGCCGCCCGTGGAACCGGGCGATCTTGTCGATCACCTGCTGCGGCGTGCCGACGAGGGCCGGACCCTCGGCGACGGCGTGCTCGATGTCGCGGAACGGGGTGTTGTTCCCGGGCACGTTGGTGGCGGCCACGATCGCGTTGTACACGGGACCGTACTGGCGGATCGCCTCCTGGGTGGTGTCCGCGATGAAGAGAGCCCCGGAGCCGGCAGCGACGAACGCGCTCGCCGGGTCGTGGCCGTGCCGCGCGAACTCGGAGCGGTAGTGGTCGACGAGCACGCCGTAGTTCTCGAGAGGCTGGATGGCGTTCGCACTGAACAGCGGGTCGCCGAAGCGGGCGGCGAGTCCGGCCGAGAAGAGCGTCGTGGCAGACCCGTGCCAGACCCGCGGCGCCCCGGCGAAGGGTCGGGGCAGGGTCGTCACGCCGGTCAGCGCACGGGTGAACTCGCTACCCGGCCAGGTGACGTCCTCCTCGCGCCAGAGGGTCCGCAGCAGCTCGTACTTCTCGGCGAGCAGCTCCCACTGATCATCGATGTCGAGCCCGAAGAGCGGGAACTGGGCGACCTCGTTGCCTTTGCCGATCGTGATCTCGAGCCGGCCGGCCGACAGCTGATCGATCGTGGCGTAGTCCTCCGCGACGCGGACGGGGTCCAGCACCGAGAGCACCGTGACGCCCGAATTGAGACGGATGCGGGAGGTCCGGGCCGCGATCGCACCCAGCAGCACCGTCGGCGACGATGAGATGAAGTGCCCCGCGTGGCGCTCGCCGATGGCCACGGCATCCATCCCGAGTTCTTCGGCACGGATCGCCTGCTGCAGCGTCTCGGCGAACCGCTCGGACGGCGAGACCTGGCGACCGGTGATCGGGTCGGCGCGATACGGGACGATGTCCAGGAGCTGGAACCTCATGCGGCCACCCCCGGCGCGACGAGCGCATCGGTGGAGCGCACGCGCGTGAGCGGCGTCTTCTCGCCGGCCTCGATGCCGATCGGCAGGCGGTTGCCCTCCGGCGGCAGCGGGCACGTCGCGAAGTCGGTGTACGCGCACGGGAGGTTGACGGCGCGGTTGAAGTCGATCGCGGTCCAGCCGTCGGCGTCCGGCGTGTCGACACCCACCGAGCGGTTCGCGGCGTACGTGGTGAGCCCGCTCGTCGCGTCGGTGAACAGCACGAGGAGGGCGCCGGGCGCCTTGCCGTCGAACGCGGTGAGCGTGAAGTCCTCGCCGCGCCACGAGAACTCGAGCACGCCGGGGGCGTCGTAGACGTGGGTGAGGCCGTCGACGGCGGCGCCCACCTCTGTGGGGAGGGGTGCGTCGAACGGGCGGAAGCGCGCGGCCACGCGCCAGCGTGGATTGGGCAGATACGTCGGGGTGCCGGGGTACTCCGCGAGGAACGGGTGGTCGGCGCGACGCGGCCGCAGGATCGTGTGCCCACCGCGCTGCGCGATCTCTACCGCACCGGCGATGGCGCCGTCGGTGAAGCCGGGTGTGATGCTGCTGCGCTCCGGGAGCTCACCGAAGGTGTGGCGCCCGGTGATCGTCACGCCGTCGAGCGTGAGGCTCTCACCCTCGGCGAGCTCGACGACGACACCGTCGGCTTCGAGGCTCCATGTTCCCGGTGCGCCCGGCAGTGTGGTCGGCTCGGAGCCCAGCCAGTGCAGGCCGGTGATGGCGAAGAACCCGAGCGCGTCCGCCCGGTGGGTCTCGTGGCCGCGGTGCCAGGCCTCCCAGTCGCGCCCGAACTGGGCGCGGTCGATGTCGGTATTGAGGGTGGTGGTCATGTCGTCCTCGGTATCTCGTGGTGGTCAGGAGACCGGCACCGGCGCGGACCGCGCCGATCCCGGGATCGCGTCGATGAGGCGTCGCGTGTACTCCTCGCTCGGAGCGCCGAGCACGCGCGAGGTCGCACCCTGTTCGACGATGCGCCCGTGCTGCATCACGGCCACACGGTCGGAGATCTCGCGCACGACGGCGAGGTCGTGGCTGATGAACAGGTACGACACCCCGACGTCGCGCTGCACGGCCGCGAGCAGATCGAGGATCTGCGCCTGCACCGACACGTCGAGAGCCGACACGGCCTCGTCGAGCACGACCAGGTCGGGGTGCAGCGCGAGGGCGCGTGCGATCGCGACGCGCTGGCGCTGACCGCCCGAGAGCTCGGCGGGGCGCCGCGAGGCCGTCCCCGCCGGCAGCGCGACCTGGTCGATGAGCTCGCGCACGCGGCGCGCACGCTCGGCCTTGCCGACGCCGTAGGCGCGCAGCGGCTCGTCGACCACCTCGGCGATCGTGAACCTAGGGTCGAGCGATGCGAAGGGGCTCTGGTAGACGAGCTGGAACCGGCGCCTCAGCGTGCGCAGCTCCTCCCGCGTCGCGGCGACGATGTCGTTGCCGTCGAATCGGATGCCGCCTGCCGTCGGCTTCTCGAGCCGCAGCGCGAGTCGCGCCGTCGTGCTTTTGCCCGACCCCGACTCCCCGACGATCGCGAGCGTCTCCCCGCGGTCGATGCGGAACGACACGTCGTCGACGGCGACCAGCTTCTCGCGCCCGGGGAGCGGGAACTCCTTGCGGAGGCCGGTCACCTCGAGGAGAGCGGGGGTACCGGCATCCGCCGTGGGTCGGGGCTCACGCTCGGCCGTGCGCGCTGCGCCCGACTCGGTGCCGCGCGTACCAGCCGTCCCGCGCAACCCCGGCGCCGCCGCGATGAGCGCGCGCGTGTACGGATGCTGCGGATCCTCCAGCACCGACCGCGCAGGGCCCGTCTCCACGATCTCGCCCTGCTGCATCACGATGATGCGGTCGGCGCGGTCGGCCGCGACGCCGAGATCGTGCGTGATGAGCAGCACCGCGGTGCCGAGCGTCGACGCGAGCGTGTCGATGTGGTCGAGGATCTGCTTCTGCACCGTCACGTCGAGGGCGCTCGTCGGCTCATCGGCGATCACGAGCTGCGGCTCGGCCGCCAGCGCCGTCGCGATGAGGGCGCGCTGCTTCATGCCGCCCGAGAACTGATGGGGGAACTGACGTGCGCGGGCCTCGGGCTCGCCGATCCCGGCGAGGCGGAGCAGCTCGACCGCCTGCGCGTCGGCGCCGCGCCGGGTCGCGAGGCCGTGGACGACGAGCGGCTCGCCGACCTGGCGACCCACCCGCTTGACCGGGTTGAGGCTCGTCGTCGGATCCTGCGGGATGAGGCCGATGCGGCGGCCGCGCACCTCGCGCCACGCCCGCGGCGAGAGCGCGGTGAGATCGGCGCCGTCGAAGCGGATGGTGCCGGCGTCGACGGAGGCGTTCCCGGCGAGCAGGTGGATCACCGCGTGGGCGGTCGTGCTCTTGCCCGACCCGGACTCCCCGACGATGGCGACGACCTCGCCGCGGTCGACGGTGAAGCTCACATCGCGGACGGCAGCGCGCGGCACGCCGCCGAGCGCGTACGACACCGACAGGCCGGACACCTCCAGCAGCGCCGTCATCGGATTCCTCCGTTGCGCTCGAGGGCGCGAGAGATGCGGTTGGCCGACAGGACGACCGCGACGATCACGAGCCCCGGAAGCGTGGTCAGCCACCACGCGACGGCGAGATAGTCGCGACCGCCCGCCACGAGCGAGCCCCACTCCGGCGTGGGCGGCGGGGCTCCGAAGCCGAGGAACGACAGCGACGAGATCGCGAGCACCATGACTCCGAACTCGAGTGCGGCGAGAGCGACGACCGGTCCCGACGCGTTCGGCAGCACGTGCCGGCGCAGCACGGTGTACCAGCGCACGCCCGAGACGCGGGCGGCCTCGACGTAGACGGCGGTGGCGATCTGCAGCACCTCGGCGCGCATGACGCGGGAGAAGGATGCCACGCTGGCGAGGCCGACGGCGACGGCGACGTTGAGCGTGCCGAAGCCGAGAGCTGTGATGAGGGCGAGTGAGAGCAGCAGGCTGGGGATCGCCAGCAGCACATCCATGAAGCGCATGATCGCGTCGTCGACGAAACCGCGGAGGAACCCGGCCAGCAGGCCGAACAGCGAACCCACAGCCAGTCCCACCACGACGGCCACCGTCGTCGCGGCGAGCGAGGTCGCCGCGCCGTACACGACGCGGGCGTAGAGGTCGCGGCCGAGGTTGTCGGTGCCGAAGATGTGCTCCGCGCTCGGCGGGAGCAGGCGGTCCTGCGGCACTCCGACGATCGGATCCCACGCGGTGAACCACGAGGGCACCAGCGCCCACAGCGTCACGAGCGCCAGCACGAGGATCGACGCCACGAGCGTCGGCTGCGTGAGCACGGCGACGATGGGCTTCAGCGCGGAGCGCCGGGTCGCGGCATCCCTTCGCTCGTGCTCCAGCGAAGCGGCCGCGCTGCCTCCCGCGGGATCGGCGTCGGGATCGACGAACCCCTCGATGAACGGGTCGCGCGGCTCGATGGTGCGCGCGGGGGCGGAGAGCACGTTCTCGACGGTCATGGCTGCTCCTGTCAGGCCGCGACGAACGCCGTGCGGGCGAGCGTGATGCGACGGTCGATGAGGGGGTAGACGAGGTCGACGACGAGGTTCGCGACGACGAAGACGAGAGCGGCGAAGACGACGACCGCCTGCACGACCGGCACGTCGCGGTTGTTGACGGCGGTCACGACGAGGCGGCCGATGCCCAGGCGGGAGAACACGGTCTCGGTGACGACGGCCCCCGAGAGCAGTCCGCCGATGAGCACGCCGACCATCGTGAGCGCGGGGATCGCCGCGTTGCGGAAGGCGTGGCCCAGCTGCACGCGACGTTCGCTCGCACCCTTGGCGCGCACGATCTCGACGTACGGCTGCGCGAGTGTGGACCGCAGGCTCCTGGACAGCAGCTGCGCGATGAACGCCCCGGAGGGGATCGCGATCGTGACGGCCGGCAGTACGAGGCTCTCGAACCCCTCGTTGCCCATCGAGGGGAACAGCCGCAGCCGGAACGAGAACGCCTGCAGCAGCAGGAGCCCGATCCAGAACACGGGGACCGAGACGCCGAGGGGCGGCAGGGACGAGAGGATGTTGCGCACCCACTGGGCCCGGGCGAGCGAGGCCGCCAGCGCCAGAGCGATGCCGAAGACGACCGACAGCGCGAACGCGAACGCGGTGAGCGCGAGCGTCGGCGGCAGGGACTCGAGGAGCAGATCGGATGCCGGGCGCCCGGTCTGCGTCGACGTTCCGAAGTCGCCGGTCAGCGCCTTGCCGAGCGCGGCGAGGTACTGCTCCCACAACGGGCGGTCGAGCCCGAGCTCGCTGCGCAGCTGCGCCACGAGCGCGGGGTCGATCGCCTCCTGGTCGCCGCCGCCCGCGAACAGCGTCGCGGCGTCACCCGGAAGGAGATAGAGGATGAGGAACGAGATCGTGTAGGCGGCCCACAGGACCACCAGGCCCTGCCCGATCCTCCGGGCGATGTAGCTCCCCCACATGGTCTCGCTCCTCATCCTCTCGATGCTCTTCGCAGGCTCTACTCGGCGATCCAGGCGTCGTAGAAGTCCAGGCGGCTGGACGCCTCGAACGTCAGCCCCTGCACCTTCGACGCGGCGGTGATGGTCGTGGAAAGCTGGTAGATCGGGATCGAGTAGCCGCCCGTGACGAGCAGGCCCGCGGCCTCGTCGACGACCTTCTGGCGCTCGGCCGGGTCGATGATCGCGGCCTGCTCGTCGAGCAGCTCGTCGACCTCGGCGGGCTCGGTGCGCTTGGTGGCGTTGTTGGTGCCGCTGACCGAGAACACCGTGCGCAGCACGTCAGGGTCGGCCCGGGTCAGGTTGCCGTACGAGAAGTCGTACGTGCCGTCGGCGTTCGCGGCCGTCACGTCGGCGATGCTCGCGAAGGTGAGCTGCAGGTCGACGCCGATCTGGCGCAGCTGCTGCTGCACGAGCTCGAGTACCTCCTTCGGCGACTGCCAGTAGGTCACGTGGAAGCTGAGCTTCTCGCCGTCCTTCTCGCGGATGCCGTCTTCCGCCTCGGTCCAGCCCGCCTCGTCGAGCAGGTCGGCGGCGCCCTCGGGGTCGTACTCGAGCACGTCGCTGAGGTCGGTGAAGTACGGCGTCGATGACGCGAGCGGCGACACGGCGGGTAGATCGTCCGGGCCGAGCAGCGTCGACGTGATCTGCTCGCGGTCGATGCCCTTCTGGATCGCGAGGCGCACGCTCTCGTCGGCGAGCTTCTCTGTCGACTGGTTGGCGTAGAGGTTGTACACCGACCCGGGGTTCGCGCGGTTGAGCGACCAGAAGTCGCCGGATTCGAAGAGCACGGCGTCGGCGGTCGCGATGCCGGTGGTGGCGTCGATCTGACCCGACTGCAGGCTGCCGGTGCGGTTGCCCGACTCGGGGATCACCTTGTACGTGATGGTGTCGAGGTACGCCTCACCGGTGTGGCCGGCGGTCGACGGACCCCACTCGTATCCCTCGCGGCGCTCGAGCACGGCGCCCTCGTTGGGCGTGTAGCTCTCGACCGAGAACGGACCCGAGCCGACGAAGTCGCCGAGGCAGCGATCCGCCTGGCTGACGGCGGCCGTCGCGGGCGACAGCAGACCGAGCGAGAACGTGGAGGTCGCCTGCAGGAACTGCGCGCTGGGCTCCGAGAAGTTGACCGTCACGGTGTGCTCGTCGACGACGTCGATGCTCTCGAGGTCGGCGAGAAACGACGAGCCGAGCGTCGCCTTCGCACCGAGGGCGACGATCGCCTCGAAATTGGTCTTGACGGATGCCGCGTCGATCGGCTCGCCGTCGGCGTACGTGGGCCCCTCCTGCAGCGTGAACGTGAAGCTCGTGGCGTCGTCGTTCACCTCGTAGTCCTCGGCGAGCCACGGCAGGACGTCGCCGGTCTCGGGGTCCTGGATCGTGAGCGAGGCGACGGTCTGCCGCGCGATCGCGATCGCGTCGTTGTTGCCGACCTGCTGGGGGTCGATGCACTGGCTGTCGACGGAGATCGCGAAGGTCAGGTCGCCGCCGGTGACGGGCTCCGCTTCGGCGGATGCGGTCGGGGCGGCGTCGCCGGCGCCGGTCGCGCACGCGGTGAGCGCGAGCGCGACGACGCCGATCGCCGCGAGGGCGGCGGTACGGGGTCGGTTGAGCGACATGGGGTCTCCAGAAAGCTGTGGCGGGCGGGTCGCGGCAGGCTGCCGGGCTCGTGGCTTCAGCGTCTCCGAGCAGCCCGGCGCACCGCGATCGGCCCCGTCACACGGCGGAAATCGGGGTCGCGGGTGTTCACACGCCGTCACGCGGCGTCATACGCCGCGCCCCCGGGCGGGTCAGGGGGCGACGGGCACCGACACCCCGAGGCGCGCGGCGATCGCCCCCGCGACCTGGTCGGTCTGCCGCAGCGACAGGGAGTCGGCGGCCGGGCGGGTGAACGCTCCGGTTTCGGTCTGGGACGTGAAGGGCCCGATGGCGAACAGCGTGTCGTGCGCCGAGTCGTCGCGGCGCAGCACGCGCCCGTCGTCGCTGACGCGCACGCGGCCGAGCGACCCGTCGTACTCGGCATCCGTCACCCGCAGCTCGCTGCCGTGCACCGTCGCCAGCTCGCGCAGCGCGTCGTTCGTGCTCAGTGCGGCGTCGGCCGCGGGCAGCCACGCGTCGACGAGCGCCCCGGTGACAGTCTCACCGGCCATGCGAGTGCTGGATGCCGTGAACCCGCCCGGCCCGGCAGCCACGACGATGTCGGGTCCCAGGAAGCGCACCACTCCGGCGTCCGAGAGTGCGAGCAGCTCCTCGAGCCGGTGCGGCGGTGGCCCGCTCGCCAGGTAGCTGAAGAACGTGTGCCACCGCACGGGAAGGCTGTGCGCCCGCGACCGGGCGTTCCAGCGCTCCTTCGGGATCTCCGACAGTGCCATGAACGACAGCAGCGCGGCGATGAAGACGCCCTGCGCCGGACTGCGCTGCTGGGTGGTCCGCAGCTGCAGGTCGTCGGCGATGTGCGTTCTGACCCGCCGCTGCACGTCCTCCGCGTCGCGGAACCGCGCGTCGGCGAGCGGCCGGTCGAACGCCGCGACGTCGAACCGGTCCAGCGGGTCGGGGACGACCGCGGCGATCGCGTCGCGGAGTGCGGGCGAGTCCCACGCGTGGCGGCGCAGTGCGGGGCGGAACGCCGCCCAGGTGCTCGAGACGCGATCGGGGTGTCCCGTGAACAGCTCGCGATAGTGCCCGTGGAGCAGCTCCGCGGCGACGAGCGGCCAGACGTCCTCGTCGAAGTCGATCGGGTGGCCCGACGCGACGAGCGCCGCGACGGCTTCGGGCGTCAGCACCTCGCGCTGCGGCGGGTCGCCCTGCAGTGCCGAGGTCACCTTGGACCGGTAGGGAACGCCCCGGCGCGAGCCGAGGTGCAGCCGCGGCTCACGCCCCGAGGCCAGGTAGCGCAGGCTGCCGTCGCCCGCCCGGTCGAACCGCCCGCCGCGCCCTTGGGTCAGGAGGACCACGAGGTCGACGGCGGCCAGACCCATGCCGCGCACGATGACGTCGGCGCCCTCCGGAATGACCGAGAGGTCGGCGTCGGCGGTGAACGCCGGCGGCACGTACACGAGCCCATAGCGGGCGGATGCCGCCGCCAGCGCCGCCGACGCCGGGTCGAGGTCGCGCTCGGTGTGGCCGAGGCAGTAGGCGACGGCATCCGCCACGATCTCGGTGCCGCTCGCCAGCACGGCGAGATGGCGTCCGCCGGAGGACGGGCGGACCGCCGCCACGGTGTCGGCGTGCTGCCGGATGGTCACGCCGCCCGGAGCGCTCGCCGCCGTGGTGCGGAAGAACCAGTCGAGGTAGTGGCTGTGCAGGCGCCGGGTCGGAAACCCGTCCGGACCCAGCGCCCGCGCCTCGGCCGCCGACAGCTCGTCCAGGTCGACGTCGGGCAGCCCGCCGGCACGCCACTGCTCTATCCACTCGCTCAGCGACGGGCCGGGACGCACGGGGCCGTCGATCGTGCAGCTGTCGTCGGTGAACACCGTGACGTCCCGCGTCATCGAGTTGAGCTTGAGGAGCGGCGACTGAGCGCGCCGCCAGATGCGGCCCGCGCCGGGCGGGTGGGGATCGACGAGGTCGATGTCGAGCAGCGTGTGCTCGTCGGTGCGCGCCAGCAGGCGCTCGAGGAGCATGATCGCCCGCGGGCCGGCCCCGACGAGCAGCAGGCGCGCGCGGTCGGTCATCGCGTCGCGAGCGCCGGCGTCGCGCGGGGGGCGGGCAGCCCGAGGAGATCACGGAGCGTCGCCCCCTCTTCGTACGACCTGCGGTACGAGCCGCGCTCCTGCAGCAGCGGCACGACGCGCTCGGCGAACTCGTCCAGGCCGTGCGGCGTCAGATGCCCGACGACCGTGAACCCGTCCGTCGCCCGCTCCTGCACGTACCGGTCGATCTCGGCCGCGATCCGTGCGGGCGTGCCGACGAACGTGGGGGTGGCAGTGAGGCGGATGACCGTCTCGCGGATGCTGAGCCCCTCGGTCTCCGACAGCTCGCGGAGCTTCGCGATGCGCGCCCGCACCGCGGCATGCCGGTTCGCCCAGCCGCGCGCCGTCTCAGATCCCGTGTCGGGCTCGACGTCGGGGAGCGGTCCCTCCGGGTCGTACCCCGACAGGTCGCGCCCCCAGACCTGTTCGACGTACGTGAGGGCGACCTCGGGGCGCACCTGCTGCAGGGCGACCTGCCGCGCCCGGTCCCGGGCGTCGTCGTCGGTGTCGCCGATGGCGAAGGTGGCGGCGGGCAGGATCTTGAGCGAGTCCTCCTCGCGGCCGTGCCGGCCGAGGCGTCCCTTGACGTCGTCGTAGAACGCGCGGGCGTCGTCGAACCCGGTGTGCAGCGAGAAGATCACCTCGGCATGCTCGGCGGCGAAAGTGCGGCCGTCCGCCGAGTCTCCGGCCTGCACGATGACCGGGCGTCCCTGCGGCGAACGGGGCACGTCGAACAGCGCGTCGACGTCGAACTGCGGGCCGCTGTGACGGACGCGGGCGGGCACGCCGTCATCGAGGAAGACGCCGGTCGCGGCATCCGCTCGTACGCCGTCTTGCGGCCACGAGTCCCACAGCTCCTTCGCGAGCGCCGCGAACTCGCGGGCCCGCTCGTAGCGGTCGGCATGGTCGAGGTAGCCGCCGCGACGGAAGTTCGCGCCGTGGAAGGCGTCGGAGCTCGTCACGGCGTTCCAGCCGGCGCGGCCGCCCGACAGGTGGTCGAGGGTCGCGAGCTGACGGGCCAGCTCGTAGGGCTCGTTGAACGTCGTGTTCAGCGTGCCGACCAGCCCCACGTGCTCGGTGATCGCGGCGACGGCGGCGAGGATCGAGAGCGTGTTCGGGCGGCCGAGCACGTCGAGCTCGTGGATGCGTCCCTTGTGCTCGCGCAGCCGGAGCCCCTCGGCGAGGAAGACGTAGTCGAAGAGACCACGCTCGGCGGTGCGGGCGAAGTGCTCGAACGAGGCGAAGTCGATCTGGCTGCCCGCCGTCGGGTCGGTCCAGACGGTAGTGCTGTTGACGCCGGGGAAGTGCGCGGCGAGGTGGACCTGGCGTACGGGGCGGCTCACAGCGCGAACTCCACTTCTCGGGCATGGCGTGGCTCAGGCTCTCGGACGTAGCGGCTCTCGGGTCGCGCGAGGTCGAGTCGGGCACGCAGCGTGCCCCCGCCGTCGTCCTCGCGGAGGGTGCGCGTCGCGCGCAGCAGCGGGACGACCCTCTCGGCGATCGCGGCGACATCGGCGGGCTGGCGGGCCGGGCGCAGGCGGACGCCGTCGACGCCGGCGCCGGCGAGCTCCCGCACCGCGTCGGCCACGTGGCCGGGGGTGCCGACGACGATGCGGGCGTCGGACACGAGCGGCGACCCGTCCCACTCGTCGAGGCGCGCGGCGGCACTGCGCGCGGCGGCCCCTGTGTCTTCGACCAGCACGAGCAGGTCGGCGTAGACGCGCAGCGGCTCGCCGCCGGTGCGCAGCTCGTCGGCTGCCGCGTCGAGCTCCGAGCGGATGCCGGCGAGCCCGGCGTCGTCGTGGGGCGTGACGTAGACGAGATCGGCGTGCTCGGCGGCCAGGCGGTAGGGCACCGTCTGGTGCGCGAGCACCGTGAGCAGCGGCCGGCCCTGGGGCGAGCGCGGCACGATGGAAGCCCCGGTGACCGAGAAGAACTCGCCCTCGAACTCGATGTCGTGCACGCGGTCGGCGTCGACGAACCGGCCGGTCGCGGCATCCCGGATGACGGCGTCGTCCTGCCACGAGTCCCACAGGCGCGACAGGACATCGGCGAACTCGCCGGCCTCGCGGAACGCCGCGACGATCTCGGGGGAGTCCTCGACCCGGCCCGACACCGGGATCGCATCGACCTCTGAGGCGCGCCGGCCGAAGTTGGCGCGCTCCGCGGCGGACGCTCCCGCGACCAGGCGAACGCCGGCGCGCCCGCGGCTGGCGAAGTCGAGGGTCTGGATGCCCGTCGCCACGTGGAACGGCTCGGGGTGGGCGGTCGTCACGGTGGGGACGAGGCCGATGCGCCGCGTCAGCGGTGCGGCGTACGAGGCGATGAGCACCGCGTCGAGCCGGCCGCGGACCCGATCGCGCCGCAGGTCGTCGACCGACTCGAAGCGGTCGGTGAGCGAGAGGGCGTCCTCGATCGTGGCGAGCGCGATCCCGGCGTCGTCCGCCGTGCGCAGCAGGTCGCGCCAGTAGGCGGGCGAGGTCAGGTCGCGGGGGCGAGCGGAGGCCTCACGCCACGCGGCGGGGTGCCAGCCCGCTCTCTCGAGGGCGATGGCGAGGTGCACCTGGTCGGTCACGTGTTCGTCCTTTCTCCGCGCGTCGCGGCGTACGGACCACCTGACCGGGCGGTCTGGAACGGCCGCACCGTCGCCGAAGCGATCCGTGGTTCACGATCCCCTCGGTGCGCGCAGCGGTCCAGCGCTCGATGACACGGGAGGACTCACGGCGCCAGACGGCGTAACGAATCGGCTCCGCCCCCGCGGACTCAGGCCTGCTCGAGCTCGATCCGGTTGCCGCCGGCGCTCTTCGCGCGGTACATCGCGAGGTCGGCGTGGCGGAGCAACTGGTCGGCCATGAGTCCGCTGCCGGAGGAGGCGACCGCGATCCCGATGCTCGCGCTCAAGGGCGCGGCGGATCCCGTCGGCTCGGCGCGGAAGAGGTCGAGGATCCGCTCCGCGATCTCGACCGCGTCGGAAGGCTCGCCGACCTCGCACACCACCACGAACTCGTCGCCGCCGTACCGGGCGACGAGATCGGAGGCGCGCACCGCCGTGAGCAGGCGCCGGCCCACGTCGCGCAGCATCCTGTCTCCGGCCTGATGGCCGAACAGGTCGTTCACACGCTTGAAGCCGTCCAGGTCGATGAACAGCACCGCGCAGCCGCGGCCGCCCAGGACCTCGTCCATCTGGCTCTCCAGCACTCGCCGGTTCGGCAGCCCCGTCACCTCGTCGTGCGTGGCGGCGTGCGCCAGCCGCGCCTGGAGGCGAAGGGTGGCGAGCGCTTGGCCGGCCTGACCGGCGAGGGCCTCGGCCAGCGGAGCGGCTTCGTCGTCAAACGTGCGCTCGTGGTGGAACCAGCTGATGAATGCGCCGAAGTCTGCCTCCTCGTGGTGCAGCGGCGCGGCGATGAACGCGCGGACGTCAGCGTCCCGCATCGCCGCACCGAGCCCGGGGACGAGGCGCTCGCCTTCCGCGTCGCCGACCACCTTCACGACCCGCCGTGGTGCGGCCACCATCCCGATGAGCGCATCGACGTCGATGCGGCCGCCCAGCACGTCGGGTCCGGCGGCGATCCGGCTCGTCCGGTCGGGGTTGCGCAGGAGCACGCTCGACTCCTCGGCGCGATAGGCGCGTGCCGTCGTGTCGGCGAGGATCTCGGCGAGCGAGCGCTCCGTCGAGGCGGTGGAGAAGGCGACGGACGAGTCCATCACGATCTCCAGTCGCGTCCGGGTGCGGTCGGCCAGCGCATACCGCCGGCGCAGATCGATCATCGCGCGGAACCGCTCGGTCGCCTCGGCCAGCATGAGCACGTCACCGGTGCCACGACGCTGACGGGTCATCAGGACCGCCCGGTCGTGCTCTCGGGCGTGCAGCATCATCCAGGGTCCCTGCGTGGCATCGGCAGGAAGCAGATCCTCGTGGGAGTGGACGAGGAAATCGCCGATCGATCTTCCGACCATGTCATCCGCTGCAGCCCCGGCCCACTCGGCGAACCACCGGTTGGCCGCGGCGATCGTGCCCGACCGATCCACTCGCACGACGCCTACGGCCAGGGTCTCCGCGCTGCCTTCGTCCACCCCGTACTCCTCCCCGCGCCGTCGTCGGAGCCGGTGCTGGAACCATACCGCCCACCCCCGCCGGGCGTTGTCCGAGGACGTCCGCGACCGGGAGCATCGGGGACCGCCTCGAAAGGCATGTCGGGGACACCCCGATAGGATGGGGTGTAACCGTCCGATAACGGGGGAGTAGCCCATGCCAGGCATCGTGATCGTCGGAGTCCAGTGGGGAGACGAGGGCAAGGGCAAGGCCACCGATCTCCTGGGTGAGCGCACCGACTGGGTGGTCAAGTTCAACGGCGGCAACAACGCCGGACACACGGTCGTGATCGGCGACGAGAAGTATGCGCTGCACCTCCTGCCGTCCGGCATCCTCTCTCCCGGCGTGAACGCCGTGATCGGCAACGGCGTCGTGGTCGACCTCGAGGTGCTGTTCGCCGAGCTCGAGGCGCTGCACGCGCGAGGACTCGACACGTCGCGCCTGCGGATCAGCGCCAACGCGCACATCATCACGCAGTACCACCGCACCCTCGACAAGGTCACCGAGCGCTTCCTCGGCAAGCGGCAGATCGGCACGACCGGGCGCGGCATCGGCCCCGCCTACGCCGACAAGATCAACCGCGTCGGCATCCGCGTGCAGGACCTCTTCGACGAGAACATCCTGCGCCAGAAGGTCGAGGGCGCTCTCGACCAGAAGAACCACCTGCTGGTGAAGATCTTCAACCGCCGCGCGATCACGGCCGACGAGATCGTCGACGACCTGCTGTCGTACACCGAGCGCCTGCGCCCGATGGTCGCCGACACCGGGCTGCTGCTCAACGAAGCCCTCGACGCAGGCGACGTCGTGGTGTTCGAGGGCGGCCAGGCCACGATGCTCGACGTCGACCACGGCACCTACCCGTTCGTGACCTCGTCGTCGGCGACGGCGGGCGGCGCGGCGACCGGCTCGGGCGTCGGCCCGAATCGCCTCGACCGCATCGTCGGCATCGTGAAGGCCTACACCACCCGCGTCGGCTCGGGCCCGTTCCCGACCGAGCTGTTCGACGAGAACGGCGACTTCCTCCGCTCGCGCGGCTTCGAGTTCGGCACCACAACCGGCCGCCCGCGCCGCGTCGGCTGGTACGACGCGCCCATCACGCGCTACGCGACTCGCATCAACGGCATCACCGACCTCGTGCTGACGAAGCTCGACATCCTCACCGGACTCGACCAGATCCCGGTGTGCGTCGCGTACGACGTCGACGGGCAGCGCTTCGACGAGGTGCCGGTGAACCAGTCCGACTTCCACCACGCCGTGCCGATCCTCGAGTACTTCCCCGGCTGGAAGCAGGACATCTCGGGCGCGCGCACCTTCGAGGACCTCCCCCTCGAGGCGCAGGAGTACGTCCTCGCCCTCGAGGCGATGAGCGGCACGCGCATCTCGGTGATCGGCGTCGGCGCGTCCCGCGAAGCCGTGATCGTGCGCCACGACCTCGTCGACTGAGCGGCCGCCGTCCGACATGAGATTCCTCCTGGGCGGGTACACCGCCGACATGGACGGCCGTGCGGGCGGGCTCGGGATGCTGCTCGCCGGCGCCCCCGACGAGAACTCCGCGGGTGGCGCGCTCGCGTTCGCCGGCGATGTCGCCGCCGCCGACTCGCCGTCGTGGGTCGCACCGCACCCCGGCTCGCTGACGGTGACGCCGGGCGATGTCGTCTACGCGGCGCTCGAGAACCGCCGGCAGGTACAGGCGTTCCGCCGCACGGGTGAGGCGACGTTCGTCCCGCTCGGCGGCGCCGTCCCCGCCGGCGAGGCGGTCTGCCACGTCGCAGTGTCACCCGACGCCCGCTTCCTGATCGCGAGCTGCTGGGGCGACGGGCGAGTGGTCCGGATGGACCTGGATGCCGCCGGCCGACCCTCCTCGCCGGTCACGGCTCCCGCGGCCGTCGACCCGTACGGCCCAGACGCCGCCTCCGCCCCGGCCTCGGCCGGCGACATCGACCTCGTCGCCGCCACCCGCGCCCTGCGGGAAGCCGCCGGCGACGAGTACGCGCACCTCGTGCCCGATCACGACGTCGTGGAGCAGGCCGAGACCGGCGCGGAGGGGGACGCCGCGCGTCCCTCGCGCGCGCACCAGGCCGTCTTCCTTCCCGGCGGGCTCATCGCGACCACCGACCTCGGCTACGACGTCGTCCGGTTCTGGCGCGACGGCGGCAGCGGCCTGCGGCCGGTGCAGCAGGTGACGCTGCCGAAGGGCAGCGGCCCGCGGCACATGGTCTGGCATCCGAGCGGCCACCTCTACGTCGTGACCGAGCTCTCGTGCGAGCTGTTCGTGCTCGCACCCTCGGTGGACGGCACGTGGCGGCTCGTCGGCGGCACGCCGCTCGGGGCGGGCACGCTTCCCGGCGACAGCGCCGCCGAGGTGGCTCTCTCGCGCGACGGCGAGTTCGTGTACGCCGGTGTGCGCGGCAGCAACACCCTCGCGACGCTCCGCGTTCGCGGCGCCGGCGAAGAGGTGGCTCCGGTCGCCCTCGTCGACGCCGGCGTCGACTGGCCGCGGCACCACGTCGTGGTGCGCGACATCCTGCTCGTCGCCGGTCAGCTGTCGGACGAGGTCGCCTCGCTCACGCTCGACCTGCGCACCGGTGTGCCGGGGCGCGTGCGGCACCGCGCCGACGCGCCCTCGCCGACCTGCCTCCTGCCGATGCGCTGACGGTCGGTCGACCCCCTGCGGTTTGTATAGCCTGGTCGGGGTCGGAAGGCGGGAATGAGTTCGAACACGACGCTGAGCGTTGCGGCTCGCAGCCGTCTGCTCGGGTTCAACGGATTCGTGTGGATCTTCGGGGTCGTGGCGATCCTCCTCATCGGCGTCGCGATGCTCCCCGAAGCCGGAGACGAGGTCTCGGTGCCCGACGACTACGGGTACGAGCCGTGGCTGAACCCCGACCCCGTGCTCGCCGACGACGAGGGCGACGGGGTGTACAGCGGCGTCGACGGCGCGATGGTGGCGCTCGACGGGCTCGACCCGGCACAGCCGCTGCTGATCACCGAGCTCGACGACACGTACGTCGGCAGAATCTCGGTCACCGGCCCCGCCGGCGAGATCCTCGCCGAGAGTGAGTACGGCGGCCCCGCCGAGTTCGAGTCGTACATCGCCACCGAGGGCAAGTGGGTCATCGTGCCGCAGGCCGACGTCGAACTCTGGATCGACGGGTTCCGCGACGAGCGCTGGCGCATGAGGATCACCACACCGCCGGTCGAGGAGCGCTCGGGCACGGTGAGCGGAATCGGCTCGGCCGTGTTCGCTCTCGGCTCGACCGCCACCACGGCGCGCATCAGCACGCGTGGCGAGGGTCGCGTGAGCATCGAGACCGTCACATCGGCGGGCGTGACCGAGGCCTTCAGCGCGAACGAGCCCACCGACCGCTCCATCGCCTGGGCCGACGGCGACCCGGTGCTGTTCGTGATCGACGCGTGGGACGACGCCGGGTGGACCATCGCCTTCCCCGACGATCCGGCGCCCGCCGCCACGGGCGCGCCCACACCGGCACCGGCCCCGAGTGCGACGGCGGTGGGCCCCTGATGGCGGGCGTGGAGCGCATCCGGCGGTTCTCGCTCGTGACCTGGATCGTCGGCACCGTCACCGTCGCGGTGATCGCCTTCCTCGTGCTGCCGCAGGTCGCCGTCGACGAGCAGACGGGCGAGGTGTACGTCGGCACCCCCGGTGAGGAGGCGTACGCGCCGTGGCTCGCCGACGAGCCTGAGGAGTACGAGATCGTCGACGGCGTGCTCCACGGCACGGCGGCGGGCGGCTTTCTGCGGATCGACGCGGACTCCGCCCTCTTCATGGTCGACAACCCCGAAGGCGAGGGCGAAGCCGACTGGGTCCGGGTCTACCAGCAGCAGGGCGTCGAGTTCGATCCCGACTCCGAGGAGTGGCAGTACCCGGGCTACCTCGGCTCGCTCTACCCCGACTCCGACATCCTGGTGCTGCCGGGTGACGAGGACGGACTCCTCTGGTTCGCACCGTCGCTCACGGACTGGACCGCCGAGGTGACGACGCCGGAGGTGCTGCCGATGGGCGAGTCCGCCTCCGGTCAGGGCAACGCGGTGCTGATGTACGAGGGAGCCGCCTTGAGCGGGCGCTTCCAGCACACCGGGAGCGGCCTGTTCATGGTCGCCGTCGTCACCGTCGGCGGATGGGACCTGCTCGTGAACGAGTTCGACGAGGTCGACGTCCGCGCGTCCTGGGAGCCCACGGATCGCGTCGTGTTCCAGGTCGACGCCGACACCGGCGACGGGTCCTGGACGATCACGCTCGACACGCCGGCGGGCGACCCCGCGCCCTCGACCACCCCGACATCCACGCCGACGCCATGACGCGGCATCCCATCGACAAGGAGCAGACGTGACGTTCGCCGACACTCTCACCGAGGCGTTCAAGGCGCGCCTTCCGCTGCTGTACATCGAGACCGGCGAGGAGGTGCGGGCGATCGGCGCGATCTCGGATGCCGCCGAGACGCAGCGTCACCCGCGCGCCCTGTGGACCTGGACGGCGGCGCTCGGGCTCGTCGGCCCCGACGGCTCGTCGGTCGCGAACACCGTGAATCCGGCGCGTGCGCTGCAGCACATCGCGGGGGTCGATGCGCCCAGCGTGTTCGTCTTCTGCGACCTGCACGCCTACTTCGGCGGCGAGCACCGGGCGGGCGACCCCGCGCTCGTGCGCACGGTGCGCGAGACAGCGCTCGAGTTCCGTCACGGCGACGTGTCACGGACGCTCGTGATCACGGCCCCTGTCCGCGTCATCCCGCCCGAGCTCGACGAGGTCACGCACCTCCTCGACTTCCCGCTGCCGACCGCGGCCGAGATCCGGGAGCTCCTCGAGACGATGATCGACAACAACGCGTCGGGCGAGGGCCGGATCCGGGTGGATGCCGATGACGCCGCGCGCGAGCAGCTCGTGCACGCGGCGCTGGGCCTGTCGATGGCCGAGGCCGAGAACGCCTTCGCCCGCGCGATGGTGAACGACGGGAGCCTGTCGGCGCTCGACGTGCCGATCGTGCTCGACGAGAAGCGCCAGGTCGTGCGCAAGTCCGGGGTGCTGGAGTTCGTGCAGGCCGACATCGACCTGGACGACGTCGGCGGGCTCAACAACCTCAAGCGCTGGCTGTCGCGACGCGACGGCTCGTGGCTCGGCGACGCCCGCGCGTACGGTCTTCCGGCCCCGAAGGGCGTGCTCATCACCGGCGTGCCCGGCTGCGGCAAGTCGCTCACCGCCAAGGCGACGGCGGCCTCATGGGGGCTCCCGCTGCTGCGGCTCGACATCGGTCGCATCTTCTCGGGGCTCGTCGGGTCGAGCGAGCAGAACCTGCGCACCGCGATCGCGACCGCCGAGGCCGTCGCCCCGTGCGTGCTGTGGGTCGACGAGATCGAGAAGGGCTTCTCGAACACGACCGGCCAGGGCGACTCGGGCACGACGGCGCGCGTGTTCGGCACCTTCCTCACGTGGATGCAGGAGAAGCGGCATCCGGTCTTCGTCGTCGCGACGGCCAACAACATCGACGCCCTCCCGCCGGAGTTCCTGCGCAAGGGCCGCTTCGACGAGATCTTCTTCGTGGACCTGCCCACCTCCCACGAGCGCGAGGTCATCTGGCGCCTGCAGCTGCGTGCCCGCGCGACCGACGCCAACGGTCTGGAAGCCGTGGCAGCGGACGCCGACGCCGTCGCCGCGCTCGTCGCCGCGAGTGAGAACCACTCCGGCGCCGAGATCGAGCAGTCGGTGGTCTCGGCGCTGTACGAAGGGTTCAGCGCGCGCGGAGCGGTGACCGCCGCGGGGGTGCGGCAGGTGGTCGATACGATGATCCCTCTCGCCGTGACGCAGGCCGAGGAGGTGCAGCGCATCCGCACATGGGCGACCGAGCGCGCGGTGCGCGCCACCGGCACCGAGGACCTGGACTCCGCCGAGCTGACCGGCGCCGTCACCGAGGGTGCGCTGTCGTCGCGCCGCGGCGGCCGCACGGTCGATTACTGATCGACGACGACGGAAGGATGACGAGAGCATGGCGAAGCAGCTCGTGGTGAGGCTCCGCGCCGATGGCACCGTCGATGCGGAGACCATCGGCATGCACGGACCGGAGTGCCTCGACCACATCGAGGCGCTCGAGGCGCTGCTGGATGCCGAGACCGTCTCGTCGCGCTTCACCGAGGACTACACGAGCGCGGCGGTGCACGGCGTCACCCGGCTCGAAGCCGAGCAGACGGACGGCGCCCCATGATCCAGGTCCGCGCGGAATCACCGGGTCGAGGGGGCGAGGCCTCGCTCCTCGGCGCCGTCGCGCCTGTCCGGCGGGCAGCCGAGACGTTGCGGTGGTCGCGGTTCCTGCCCGCCACCGCGGCCGAGGGCCCGGGAGTGCGCGCGGCCGTGTGGCTGCAGGGATGCGCCGTGCACTGCCCCGCGTGCTTCAACCCCCAGCTGTGGGCCGACCGCGGCGGTGTGGTCACCGATGCGCGCGCGATCGCCGAGGACTGGGTCGTGGGCGCGGCGGCCGCTGGTGCGGAGGGAGTGACGCTGCTCGGCGGCGAGCCGTTCGACCAGGCCGGGGCCGCGGCATCCGTCGCCCGGGTCTTCCGTGAAGGGGGCCTGGGCGTCATGACGTTCACCGGGTACCCGCTCGACCGCCTCACCGCATGGGCGGGGGCGGGCCGCGACGACGTCGCGGCCCTGCTGGAGGCGACCGACCTGCTCTGCGACGGACCGTACCTGCGCGATCTGCCCGACCGCGGACGCCCGTGGGTGGGCTCGCGCAACCAGGGCATCCGCGCGCTCACCGACCGGTACGCCGACGAGGTTCACCGCATCGCCGCCGAGGGCGGCGCGGACCGGCTCGAGGTGCGGATCTCCCGTGACGGCACGGTCGCGGTGAACGGATGGGCGACGGATGCCGCGCTCGCCGCCCTGCTGGACGACCTGGGTCCGCGGGCCGACAGTCCCGCTCAGATCGCGGCGGGCGCACACGAACGAACGAGAGCGGAGGCCGCGCGATGAGCGTGTCGCTGATCCTGATCCCCGCGGCGCTCGCCGCCGTCACCGCGATCACTGCCGCGGGAGGCATCGGCGCGCTCGCCCAGACCGGCGGAGTCCGCGGCGGCGACCGCGCCGAGACGGATGCCGCCGGCGAGGACGGCCCGCGGCCGGTGTCGGTGCGCACGCGCATGAAGGATCCCGACCTGCTCGCAGATGCACTCCGCGACATCGGCGCGACCGACGTCGTGCAGGACGGCGACGGCCTCACCGCCATGATCGACGGCGTCGAACTCGCGATGACGCGGTCGGCCGAGGGGGTGTGGGCGGCGCACTTCCACCGCGCCGATGGTCTGGAGCTCGCCGAGACGGATGCCGCGCTGCTCGTCGAGAAGCTGGACGCCGCCTACGCCCTGCGCGTGCAGCAGACGGTCGCGGCGCGCATCCGCGAGCGCGCGGCATCCGCCGGCTTCGAGCTCGTCTCCGAGACGCGCGACGACGAAGACACCGTCACGATGGTGCTCGATGTGAAGGACTACGCATGAGCAGCACCACCCGCGCGAAGGCCGCCGACGATGCGCCCAGCATCGGCTGGATGCTCGGCATGAGCTCGTGGATGCTGCTGACGGTCGTCCCCGGGCCGATCGTGACGTGGCTCGGCTTCTCGATCATCGGGGTGGCCTCGCGCAGCCGGCGCCTCATCATCCTCGGGGTGGTGTGGGGCGCCGCAGCGATCCTCGTCAGCCTCGAGATCTGGGGTCAGTGGCAGCCGCTCGTCCGCGCGATCGTGTACCTCTCGGGCATGCTCGTCGCGCTCATGGTGAACCCGGGATGGCTGCGCACCATGTGGCAGCGGCGTCTCGACCGCGCGGAGCAGGCGGGCGCCGCGTCGTTCGGCGGGGCGGCGAGCCGCTCGTCGGGGACGACATCGCGCACGAGCCGAAGCGCGAGCACCGCGAAGAAGCCCTCGGCGCGGTCGTCACGGCGCTCCCGGGCGGCTGCCGCACGTGCTGCCGCGGCGAAGGCTGCCGCGGCGAAGGCCGCGGAGGCGAAGGCCGCCGCCGGGGCGGACGCCGCGTCGCAGGCGGCATCCGACGACACGGTCGAACTGGCGTCGGCGGTGGGCGCCTCGAGCGACGACATGATCGCCACGCGTGAGGAGGCCGCCCCGCCGGCCGAGCCGGTCGACGTCAACACGGCGACCGCCGCCGAGCTGGAAGACCTGCCGGGCATGACGCGATCACGGGCCCGGCGCGCGGTGAAGGAGCGCGAGGCGCAGGGCGGCTTCACCTCCGTCGAGGACTTCGGCGAGACCGTCGGCCTCCAGCCGCACGAGATCGTGCGGCTGCGCCGCGCCGCCACGTGCTCTCCTCGCCCGCGCGGCGAACGCCGCTTCGGCCGGCGCGTCGACTACTGACGCGTCAGACCTTCGCGTCCTGCTTCTTGAAGAAGACCTGTTTGATGATCAGCAGGATCGACGCCGTCACCGGGATCGCGACGAGCGCCCCGATGAAGCCGAGCAGAGTGCCACCGATGAGCGCGCCGATCACGACGAGCGAGCCGGGGATCTCGATGGCCTTGTTCATGACCTTCGGGGTGAGCACGTAGGCCTCGATCTGGATGTAGATCAAGTAGCAGATGGCGAAGATCAGCGCCGCGAGCGGGCTCGTGAACAGGGCGATGACGGTCGCGACGATCCAGTACAGCACGGGTCCGATCAGGGGGATGATCGTGATCGAGAAGGCGAGCACGCCCATCAGCAGCGGATACGGCAGCCCCAGCACCAAGTGCAGGAGAGTTGCGACCACGGAGTTGAAGAACGCCAGGATGACCATTCCCATGAGGTATCCCCCGACGGAGTCGGTGATCTGGTCGGTCATGGCCCGCACGCCCGGGCGCCGGCGTGCCGGCGCGAACTGCATCAGCGAGTTCTTGATGCCGGGAAGCGAAGCGACGAAGTACAGGGTGAGGACGACGATGATCAGGCCACCGGAGATAGCCGTGGCGATGCCGGCGCCGACCTTCAGCACACCGCCGGAGATCGCCGCGATATTCGCCGGGTTGGTGATCCACTTCTCGGCGTCGGTCACCAGCGAGTTCAGCCCGGTGCCGAAGATCCCCTCGAGCCACTGGAAGAAGTCGGATTTCTGGAAGTTGTCGAGGGTGTCGGGGATGCCGGTGACGAACTGGCCGATCTGGGCGACCAGGGTCGGCACGACGAGCATCATGAGACCGACGCCGAGGATGGCGCCGGTCAGGAAGATGATGGCGATCGCCCACCCACGCTTGACCCCGTGCCTGCCCAGCCACTTGACCACCGGATCCAGGCCCAGGGCGGCGAACATCGCCAGTCCGATGTAGACGAGGATGGTCGAGATGTTGGTGAGGGCGATGCCGAGGAGGAGCGCGACCAATCCGCCGAGTGTCAGCAGCAGCCCAGCGGCGAAAGGGTTGTCGAGCCTCGCCCAGAAGGGCCGACCTTGCTGGTTGTCGGCGACGGTGAACGTGGCTGGATGGTCGCTCACGACGACCGCGGCAGCGTCGGTGCCGGCTGCCGGGGCCGCGGCCAGGGGTTCGGCGGCTTCGGCGGCGGTCGCGCCGAGCGAGGACGAGGGGTCGGTCATGCGTCACACTCTAGGGGCGGGGCGGCCCCCCGCACACGCCGGCCCGGCGATTTCACCCTGATCGTGCGACGCCCGCCGGGCGGCGTGCCGGGCCGCACCGCTCGGGTATCGTCGAGGGGCGAGGAGGACCGCCATGACCGAAGATCCCACGACGACGCTGGCGCGGCTGCGCAGCAGCATCGACAACATCGACGCCGCCCTGGTGTATCTGCTCGCCGAGCGCTTCAAGGCGACGAAGCAGGTGGGTCATCTGAAGGCCGACCACGGCATGCCCGCGTCCGACCCGGCCCGCGAGGAGCAGCAGGTCGCGCGCCTGCGGCGTCTCGCCGAAGAGGCCGACCTCGACCCCGCCTTCGCCGAGAAGTGGTTCAACTTCATCGTCGCCGAGGTCATCCGCCACCACACCGAGGCCGCCGACAGTCGCTGAGTCGCTGACGGCGGCGGAGCGACGGATGCCCCGACCCGGCGCGAGCGCGGGGTCGGGGCATCCGTTCCTCGTCGCCGGCGATCAGGGGACGGTGCGCCGCAGCGTCAGGTACGAGATCCCGCCGAGCAGCACGGTCACGAGCAGGCCCCAGGCGGCGAACCCGGCCGGTCCCTGCTGGACGATCGTCGAGATCACGTCGGTCCACATCTCGAAGCGGGTGATCGCCCAGACCGCGAGGACCAGGAGCAGGCCGACGCCCGACCAGATGATCGTCAGCACCATGGCTCCGGACCGCTTGTACACGGTCGCCGACCAGAATCCGAGCATGAAGATGAGCAGCGCCAGGACGAAGTAGAAGAACGCCGCCACGAGCGGGCCCTCCGCGACCACCCAGTCCAGGGCGAAGAAGTACCCGTTGAGGCCCCAGCCGTTCGTCGCCTCCTCGATCATGCCGCCGACGGCGAAGACCGCGGCCAGCAGCACGGCGCACATCGCGGCGGCGAGCATCGTGCCGAGGAAGAACTCCCTGCGGGTCACGCTCATCGCCTGCGAGAACGGGAACGTCAGGGTCAGCGACGAGATCCCCACGAACAGCAGCACCCAGAGAGGTGCCTGCGAGCCACCGCCGTAGAACGGTCCGGGCAGGCCCGAGCTGGCGAGGATCGCGTAGATCGCGATCGTGATCGCGAACGAGGCGCCGAGCACGATCAGCGGTACCCAGACGAAGGTCTGCTTGTTGATCAGCTGCATGCGCACGACATTGACGGTGCGGTTCATCGCAGAGCTCCTTCATCGGCGGCGGCCGCTTCGGCGGACGCTCGCTGGGTGGTGCGCACGATCAGCTGCTGCAGCGATACCGGCGCAATGTCGAGGCCCGCCGCGGCGAGCTGTGAGTGGTCGTCCGCGGTGAGCGGCCCGAGCACGGTGACCGAGGCCACGTGGCCGAGGGACTCGCGGTGGATGATCTCGCGACCGGCGACGAAGGCGTCGACGGCGGCCGTGTCGCCGACGATGTTGGCGGCACGGCCGCGCACGGCATCCGTCTCTTCGTCCATCAGGATGCGGCCGCGGTCGATCACGAGCACACGCTCGATGAGGTTGGACACCTCGTCGATCAGGTGGCTCGAGAGGATGATCGTGCGGGGGTGCTCGGTGTAGTCCTCCAGCAGCCGGTCGTAGAAGATCTGGCGGGCGACGGCGTCGAGGCCCAGATACGGCTCGTCGAAGAACGTGATCTCCGCGCGGGCGGCGAGGCCGATGATCACACCGACAGCGGAGATCTGCCCGCGGGACATCTTCTTGATCCGCGTCTTGGACGGCACCTGGAAGTCCTCGATCAATCGCTGCGCGAGCTCTTCGTCCCAGTTCGGGAAGAACAGGCGGGCGGTGGCGAAGGCGTGCTTCGCAAGCGCGTCGTCGGGGTACTTCTGGCTCTCGCGCACGAAGCACATGCGGCTGAGGATGCGCGCGTTCTCGTACGGCTGCTCGCCGAAGATGCGCACCTCGCCGCTGGTGGCGAAGTTCTGCGCCGTCAGAATCGACATGACGGTCGTCTTGCCGGCTCCGTTGCGGCCGAGCAGGCCGTAGATCGTGTTCCTCTCGATGGTGAAGCTCACGTCGTCCACCGCGACGGTGTCGCGGTAGCGCTTGGTGAGATTCTTCACCTCGATGACGTGCGTCCCGGTCGTCATCGTGGGTTCCCTTCTGTCGTGGTCGTGCCGCGTCCCGAGGCGCGGTCGCGGATGAGCAGTGCGAGGTCGTCGGGCCCGAGCCCGAGCTTGCGGGC
Source organism: Microbacterium sp. ZW CA_36 (assembly GCF_044987475.1). NCBI lineage: Bacteria > Bacillati > Actinomycetota > Actinomycetes > Micrococcales > Microbacteriaceae > Microbacterium > Microbacterium sp. ZW CA_36. The sequence goes on along the minus strand of NZ_JBJDRL010000022.1, from coordinate 6,210 downwards.
CTCGGCCAGCAGCGGGTCGACGAAGCGGTCGGCGAAAGCGCTCCGGCGCTCGGCGAGCAGCAGGTCGCGCGCGCCCGGCGCGACGAACATGCCGATGCCGCGGCGCTTGTACAGCACGCCCTTGTCGGTCAGCATGGCGATTCCCTTCGCGGCGGTGGCGGGGTTGATTCGGTAGAACGCGGCGAGCTCGTTCGTCGACGGGGCCTGTGCCTCCTCGGCGAGGGACTCGTCGATGATCGAGTCCTCCACGCTTTCGGCGATCTGGACGAACAGCGCCCGGCCTTCTTCGATCACGTCGCTCCCGGTGAGTTGGTTACTTACTTGAGTAACTAACCATTGAAGCGGCCGGTATGTCAAGTGCCCCGAGGCGCCACCCGTCCGTCAGCTTCACGGCCCGGCCACCGCGCGAGCCGTGATATCACGCGTGCGCGACCTACCTAAAGCGCCGATGGCTGTCCAATTTGCCCGCTCGCGGCCGTCGTGAAACGGTGGATCAGGCCCCTCATGGGGCTGTTCCCGACCAGTCCGCGGTCACGGGTGACGCCCTCACGGGGCGCCAGACCGGTGAGCGTATGGTCGGCGGCCGGAGCGCGGATCCGACATCCGCTGCGTGTACGGCCGCCACCCGGGCGCAACCGCTGCAGCTTCTGCACGGAAGCTGCCGAGGTGCACACAGTGACGCTTCCTCCTGCCATCGAGGCGAAGGGCCTCTTCAAGGTCTTCGGACGAAACCCCAAGGACGCCGTCCGGCGCCTCCGCACCGGCGCGACGCGCGCCGACGTCGCGGACGCCGGCTCGGCCGCCGTGATCGACGCGAGCTTCACCGTCCAGCCGGGAGAGATCTTCGTCATCATGGGGCTCTCCGGCTCCGGCAAGTCCACCGTGCTGCGCATGCTCAACGGACTGCTCCCGCCCACGGCGGGCGAGGTGCTCGTGCAGGGGCAGAGCGTCACGAAGGGCTCGGCGAAGGCCCTGCGCGGCATCCGCCAGCGTTCCGTCTCGATGGTGTTCCAGCACTTCGCGCTGCTGCCCCACCTGACGGTGCTCGACAACGCCGCCTACGCGCTCGAGATCCAGGGCGTCGGGCGCGACGAGCGGCGCGAGCGGGCGCGAGAGATCCTCGGCAAGGTCGGGCTCGGCGACCGTGCCGACGCGATGCCCGACGAGCTCTCGGGGGGCATGCGTCAGCGCGTGGGCCTGGCCCGGGCGCTCACCTCGGGCACCGACATCCTGCTCATGGACGAGGCGTTCTCGGCCCTCGACCCGCTCATCCGGCGCGAGATGCAGGAGCAGCTCATCGAGCTGCAGCGCGAGCTCGGACGCACCATCGTGTTCATCACGCACGATCTCAACGAGGCGATGTTCCTCGGCGACCGCATCGCCGTGATGCGTGACGGCCGCATCGTCCAGAACGGGACGCCGGAGGAGATCCTCACCGACCCGGCGAACGACTACGTCGCGCAGTTCGTGCAGGATGTCGACCGGGCACGCGTGCTCACCGCCGGCTCGGTGATGGCGCCGCCCGCCGCGACCACGCCGGTGAGCGCCGGCGTGCGCGGAGCGCTGCGGGTGATGCGCGACCTGCAGGTCGGATCCGTGTCGGTCATCGAGAACCGCAGGTTCCTCGGCACGGTGACCGATCGCGCGGTGATCCGGGCCGTCAAGGACGGTCGGACGGACCTTCGCGCGATCGTGCACACCGCCCACGCGGCGGTGCACGTCGACGACCCGCTGACGGATGTCGTCGAGCGGGCAGTGGAGCGTCCGGTGCCGGTCGCGGTCGTCGACGACGCCGGCCGGCTCGTGGGCGCCATCCCCCGCGTGACCCTGCTCGCCGCTCTCGGCAACGTGCCGCCGGTCACCCGCGAGAACCCGGTCATCGACCTGCCGGCCACGGTGCCGGCGAGCGAGATCACGCAGACGCTCGCGGCGGTCGAGCAGCCCGCGACCGCGGCGCGGGCGTCCCGCCCGGCCGCACCGACGATGGTCGCCGAACCCGGAGGCCGCCCTGTGACCGATGCCCGCGCCACGACCGAGGGAGCCGCACGATGAACGATGTCTTCCGCCTTCCGCTGGGCGATGTGGTCGAGACCGCCGTCCGCTGGATGATCGACGTGCTCGGCGGCTTCTTCGACGTCGTCGCCCTCGTCTTCAACGGCCTCTACGGCTGGCTCGACGCGTCGCTGTCGACCCCGCCGTTCTGGGTCGTCATCCTCGTGATCGCCGCATTCGCATACTGGTCGAAGGGCATGCTCCTCGCCATCGGCAGCGTTGTCGGACTGCTCGTCATCGTCGCGGTCGGGCAGTGGTCGAACGCGATGGACTCGCTCGCCCTGGTGATCCTCGCCGCCGCGGTGGCGATCGCCATCGCGGTTCCCCTCGGCATCTGGGCGGCGCGCAACGACCGGGTATCGGCGGCGCTGCGCCCCGTCCTCGACTTCCTGCAGACGATGCCCGCGTTCGTCTACCTGATCCCGGCGATGCTGATCTTCGGCGTCGGGCCCGTTCCCGGCATGGTCGCGACCATCGTGTTCGCCCTCGCTCCCGGCGTGCGCCTGACCGAGCTCGGCATCCGCGGCGTCGACCCCGAGATCGTCGAGGCGGGTCACGCGTTCGGCGCCTCGCCCGGGCGCATCCTGCGCCAGATCCAGCTCCCGCTGGCCCTGCCGAGCATCATGGCGGGCGTCAACCAGGTGATCATGCTGAGCCTGTCGATGGTCGTCATCGCCGGCATGGTGGGCGCGGGCGGGCTGGGCGGCCAGGTGGTGCAGAGCCTCAGCCGCATCGACATCGGGCTCGGCGTCGAAGCCGGCCTGTCCGTCGTGATCCTCGCGATGATCCTCGACCGCGTCACGTCCGGCTTCTCCACGCCGCGCCCGCGGACGGCTCGCCGCGCCGGTGCCGTCGTGAGTGGAACACCGGATGTGGAGACGGATGCCGCACGCCGGGGGTCCGTCGACGCCGAGGGTCCCGCGACAGCAGGCCCGGCATCCGTCCCCGACGACGCGCCCTCCGCGCGGCACGAGCCCGCCCACGTCTGACCCGACCCGAGAGGACTGACATGATCACGCGACGCATCATCGCCGCAGGCATCGCCCTGGCGGGGACCGCCGGGCTGCTCGTGACCGGCGCCCTCGCGCAGACCGGCGCGGGGACTGCCGGCAAGGGCCACCTGACCATCGCCGTCTTCAACGGCTGGGACGAGGGCATCGCCGCGTCCGAGCTGTGGAAGGCCGTGCTCGAGGAAGAGGGGTACACCGTCGACCTCGCCTACGCCGACCCCGCGGCGGCCTACACGGGAATCGCGCAGGGCGACTACGACCTGACGCTCGACACCTGGCTGCCGCTCACGCACGCCGACTACATGGACACCTACGGCGACGACCTCGTCGACCTGGGTGCCTGGAACGACGAGGCGAAGCTCACCATCGCGGTGAACGAGGACGCCCCGATCGACTCGCTGACCGAGCTCGCCGCCAACGCCGACCTGTTCGGCAACCGGCTGGTCGGCATCGAGGCCGGATCCGGCCTCGTCACCGTGACCCAGGACGACGTCATTCCCGGGTACGGCCTGGAGGGCATGGACTTCGTGACGGCGTCCACCCCGGCGATGCTCACCGAGCTGCAGGCCGCGACGGATGCCGGACGCGACGTCGCCGTCACCCTCTGGCGCCCGCACTGGGCGTACAACGCGTTCCCGATCAAGGACCTCGAAGACCCCGACGGCCTGCTCGGCGACGCCGAGGGCATCCACACGGTCACCTCGACCGCGTTCGGCGAGGAGCAGCCCGAGGTCTCGCGCTGGCTCGAGGACTTCCGGATGGACAACGAGCTGCTGTACTCCCTCGAGGACGCCATGTTCGGCGCGTACGACGGCGACGACTACGGCCCCGTCGTGGCGGAGTGGATCGCCGACAACCGGGACTGGGTCGACGGCCTCACCCGCTGACCCCGTAATCCCTGACGCGGCCCCGCACCCGAAATAGGGTGTGGGCATGACGGTGGCGTTCGTTCTCGGCGGTGGGGGCGTCCGCGGCGCGGTCGAGATCGGCATGCTGCGGGCGCTCCTCGAGTCCGGCATCCGTCCCGACCTCGTCGTCGGCACCTCGATCGGCGCCATCAACGGCGCGCTCGTCGCGAGCGACCCGACGCCCGCCGTGATCGAGCGCCTGCTCGACGCGTGGACCTCCCCCGAGGCGAACGCCGTCTACGGCGACTCGCTCTTCGCGCAGTTCACCCGGCTCGTGAAGACGAAGACGCACCTGAACTCACCGGCGCCGCTGCGACACCTGCTCGAGCGGTCGCTGGGCGCCGACACCCGCTTCGAGGACCTCCCGGTGCCCCTGCGCGTGGTCGCCGCGAGCATCGAGCGCGCCGCCGAGCACGTGTTCGAGTCGGGTCCGCTGATCGAGGCGATCCTCGCGTCGGCGTCGGTGCCGGGCCTCCTGCCCCCGACGCGCATCGGCGACGAGCACTTCATCGACGGCGGAATCGTGAACTCGATCCCGATCGCTCAGGCGGTGGATGCCGGAGCCCGCACCGTCTTCGTGCTGCAGGTCGGCCGCATCGAGACGCCGCTCGTCGCGCCGCAGTCGGCGGTGGACACCGCGCGCGTGGCCTTCGAGATCGCCCGCCGCCACCGGTTCGCGCGCGACGTCGCGACGCTGCCCGAGGGCGTCGCCCTCCACGTGCTGCCCAGCGGCGGCGGGATCGACGGCGGCGACGCACTGATGTCGTACCGCCGCATGGACACCGTCCACCGGCGCATCGACGCCGCATACGACGCGAGCCTGACCTTCCTCGCCGAGCGCGGCCTCGGCGGCCGGGGGCTCGGCGACCAGCCGCCGGCCGAGCGCGACGCCGCCCGCGGCGAGGGTGCGCGGGGCGAGGACGCCGCCCGCGGTGAGGCTGCCCACGGCGAAGCTTCGCGGGACGAGGACGCCGCCCGCGGTGAGGGTGCGGACTGATGGGCGTGCCGCCGACCTGGGTGCGCCGCATCCTTCTGGCGCCCCTGGTGATCGTCGTGGCCGTCGTCATGCTGGTGCTCACGCCGATCTGGCTGATCCTCGCGCTGGCTCTCACGTCGCTGGTGCCCGGGCGGTTCCGGCTCCCGCGCGTTCTCTGGCTCGTGACCGTCTACCTGCTCTGGGACGCGATGCTCGTCGTCGCGATGTTCGGGCTGTGGATCGCATCGGGCTTCGGATATGCGCTCCGGCGCCCGGGCTTCGTGGCCGCCCACTACCGCCTCGGCGGCTGGGGACTGCGGGTGCTGTTCTGGATCCTCGGGGGCGTGCTGCGGCTCACGATCACCACGACGGGCTCCGATGAAGGGGCGGCGGCGCCAGGCCGGGCCGCCTTCGACCGGCTCTTCACTCCCGGCACGCCGCTGGTCGTCGCCAGTCGCCACGGGGGACCGGGCGACTCGTTCATCCTGATCCACACGCTGCTGAACGAGGTCGCCCGCCAGCCGCGCATCGTCCTGAAGTACACGCTGCAGTGGGATCCGGCGATCGACATCCTGCTGCACCGCGTGCCGTCGCGGTTCATCGTGCCGTCGGGCTTCGGGCACGGGCACGCAGGGGGAGGTGTGCGGGTCGAGGAGGCGCTCGCCGAGCTCGCCACCGGCCTCGGACCCGACGACGCGTTCGTCATCTTCCCGGAGGGCGGCAACGTCAGCCCCGCTCGTCGCCGCTCGCGGATCCAGCGTCTGCGCGACGCCGGGCGGGAGGCGATGGCCGAGCGGGCCGAGGCGCTGCGGCACGTCATGGCGCCGCAGCCGGGCGGCATGCACGCTGCGCTGGATGCCGCCCCCGACGCCGACGTCGTGTTCATCGCCCACAGCGGCCTCGACCGCCTCGTGACGCTCCGCGACATCTGGCGCGAGCTGCCCATGGACAAGGGCATCACCATGCGCGCGTGGCGCGTGCCCCGTGCGGACGTGCCAGACGACCTCGATGCCCGCGCCGCGTGGCTGTTCGACTGGTTCGCCCGCATCGACGCCTGGATCGACGCGCACCCCGAGGTCAGCGCCTGACCGCGCGCAGGTCGCAGCGCGTTCGAACGGTCAGCGGTGGGGTTTGGGGTGCGTCACCCGACCGGGTGCGTCGCCGCTGCCGCGTGACGGCACGGGCCACGTGGCGGCCGCCGGCGGGGTCGTGCTCGGGCGCTTCGGCGCGGGGAGCGGCTCGGCGATGGGCTCCGGCGCAGGGG